>JBGPZN010000439.1:0-3312 GCA_041493815.1 Methylomirabilia bacterium | reverse complement strand
TCGAACATCACCTTGCCGCTCTCGGGGTCGGTGATGTCCACGAAGCGGTACTGGTAGGGGTTGCTCTCCTCGCTGACGATCCCGCGCTCGACCATCTTGCGGTGCGGGCCGGAGAAGTCGGAGATGTAGATGGCGATGTGATGGCCGTCGTAGCTCTGCAGGGCGTCGGCGGTCTCGCGGAAGACGAGCTTCTGCGAGGTGCCCATGGTGACCTCGGCGGCCACGCTGCCGTTGGTCACGACCTGGGACGGCGCGTCCATGATCTGCGTGTAGAAGCGCGCGATGCCGGCGGCCGTCCCCGTGGGCACCGGGAACTCGACGTAGGGCATGCCCAGCTCCATGCGCGGCCACTTCGGCGAGGGCCGGTGCAGGCGGATGCGATTGCCCCACGGGCAGGTGACGTCGGCGTGGTCGGCCTCGACCTTGTACGAATACTTCGTCCCCTTCAGCCGCTCGGCGGCGTGGGCCAGGCGGGCCGGCAGCTCGTCGAAGTCGGGGATGACCAGGCCCGTGACCCCGCGGAGCACCTGGGCCGCCGCGGTGGGCAGGTGGAACTGGGACTTGCCGATGTTGATCCACATGTTCTCGAGCCCGACCATGAGGTACGGGTCGCGCGTCAGGCCCAGCGCCATGACGTAGAACTGCGTCGCCAGCTGCTGGTCGGGGACGCGCACGTTGACGTGCTCGAGGTGGATGATGTTGCCCAGGTCTTCCAGCGCGCGATCGAAGGTCTCCCCGGCCATGGTCGTCGCCTCCCGACCGGATTGTACCTCAGGACGGACGCGGCGGCAGATAGCCCAGGAGCAGGGCGGCCAGGTGCACCAGCAGCAGCTTGTTCCAGGCCCCGGCTGGCGGCCAGCGCCTCGGCCGGCGGCAGCTCGGTGGCGAAGGCGTCGGCCAGCGCACTCTGGGTCAGGCTCATCGCCCCCACCATGAAGTGGGCCGGCACCACGGGGCCCTGAGGGCGGTGGCTGTGCGAGAGTCCGATCGTGAGCAGGTAGTAGGCGTGCTCGTGCGTCAGCGCGGCCTCGGCGGTCTCGCGCAGCCAGCGGGCCAGGGAGTGGCGCCGACGCTCGATCCGAACGCGGTCCGGCTCGCCGTCCGGACCGAGGAAGAACCGCGCGGAGGCCGGGAACTTCAGGAAGTGCTCGTAGAGCGCGGCGGTCAGGGCCGCCTCGCGCGCCAGCACGAGCGGCGCCGAGCGGCGGACCGTGGCCACGTCGGCCTCGTCGAGCCCCACGAAGTCGGCCAGCTCGCGCAGGAAGCGCGGCATGTCGGTCGCCGGCAGGTACGGCTCGTACGGCACGACGCTGTCGCTACACCAGCGGCCAGGGATAGCCGCGGCCGATCGTGTCGGTCGGGAAGCGGCCCGCCTTGACCAGGGCCCGGGCCCGCCTGAGCATCGCCCGGCACTCGTCGGCGTCGATCAGCGCGGCCAGCGCCTCGGGCAGAGGGTCGGCCAGCAGCCGCCGCAGGTCGTCGCGGATGGCCGGCGGCAGCGGCTCGTCGCCGAACTCCCAGATGACCGTGCGCAGCTTGGGCTCGACGTGGAAGCACAGGCCGTTGTCGATCGCGTAGATCGTGCCGTCCTCCGCCAGCAGGCAGTGGCCGCTCTTGCGGTCGGCGTTGTTGGCGACGAGATCGAAGGCGCAGATGCGGCGAAGCTGGTCGTGATGGCGCTCGTCCTCGCGCAGAGTGAAGTAGTGCTGCTCGAAGTCAGCCGCGACGAAGAGCTGCACCGAGCCCTCGCCGTACGGACCCTCCTCGCGATGCACGGTCAACGGCACCAGCCCCCAGCCGAGCGCCTCCGAGAGGTGCCAGGCGGCCAGCTCGCGCCGATAGAGTCCGCCCGGAAAGTCCCACAGCGGGCGCTCGCCGCGCTCCGGCTTGTAGACGCCCAGCGTGGTAGTGCCGTCCAGCTCGGCCTCGACCAGCAGCGTCGCGTTGCTGCTCCACGGCAGCCGGCCCCTGACGGTCAGGGCACCGCGCGTGAGGACGTCCACGGCGGCGGTCGCTGCCATCACGCCTTGGTGACCATGTGACCGTTGCTGCGCGGACAGGCGTGGCCGGCGGGATCCTTGGGCTCGCCGCACATCGGGCAGGTCGGACGGCCGGCGCGCTGCAGCCCGCGCGCGCGCTCGATGAACGTGGCGGCCTGGGCCCGGGTGATGGCGAAGCGCGCCGAGGCTGGCTCGGGGCCACCGCCGCTCTTTTCTTCCTCCTCGGTGTCCTCGTCCTCGATCCGCTCGTGGGCGATCACCACGATGCGGTCGCGGTCGCCGTCGTAGCCGACGCCGAGCGAGCCCACCGGCCACGCGGCCTCGAGCGGCTCGAGCAGCTCGCGCTTGTCGCCGGCGGCTGCCGCGTGGCCGGGCAGACGGGCCAGCAGCCCGCCCAGGTATTCGGCGAGCGCGGCGACCTGCTCCTTCTCGCACTTGAGCGTGACGAGGGTGTCCGCCTCGCGCGCCTGCAGGTAGAACACGCGCTGGCCCGGCGAGCCCACGGCGCCGGCGGTGAAGTGGTCGGGACCATCGAGCTGGAACGAGGCGCTCACGAGGTCGCCGCCTCGCCGAGGGCGTTCATGCCGAGCACGGTCGGTCCGCCGGCGCCGTAGACGATGGTCGTGATCGAGCCCGGGGCGATCGCCAGACGCTGGAACAGGTCCAGGTGCATGCCGAGCGCGTGGGCGAGCGCGGCCTTGATCGGGTCGGCGTGGGAGACGGCGACGACCACGCCGCCCGGGTGGTGCTCCACCATGCGCGCCAGCGCGGCGGTCACGCGCGCCTGCATCTCGACGAACGACTCGCCCTCGGGAAACCGGAAGCCGCTTGGATAGCGCTGCACGGTGGTCCACTCGGGCCGCTTGCTGACCCGGTCCAGGCGCGAGCCCGTCCAGCTTCCGACGTCCAGCTCCAGCAGTCCGCGCTCGATCCGCAGCGCGAGGCCGCGGACCCGCGCGATCGGCATCGCCGTTTCGCGCGCGCGCTCCAGGGGCGAGGCGTAGACGGCGGCGACCCGCTTGAGCTTGGCGATGCGCTGCGCGGCCGCCTCCGCCTGGCGGCGGCCGTCGTCGGAGAGGTGCAGGCCCGGGGCCCGACCCGGCAGGACGCGCCCGGTCGTCGCGGTCTGCCCGTGTCGCACGAGGAGAACGGTTGTGGGCTTGCTCGAGGCGCGGGCCATTCAGCGAGCCGGTACTACCCAGTAATAGATGGTGTGCTCCTCGGGCACGCGGACCTGGAGCGTCTTGAGCGGCGTCCAGTCGCCCATGTCGTAGTTGTGGGAGACGACCCGCGTGCCCGGCTTCAGATCGCT
>JBGPZN010000298.1:0-4700 GCA_041493815.1 Methylomirabilia bacterium | reverse complement strand
CGCTTGTCGAGAAGGCCCAGGAGACGGTCGATCAGGCGAAGGCCGAGGAGATGGTGCGCAAGCTCCGCGAGGACAGCTTCTCGCTGGACGACTTCCGCACCCAGCTCCAGCAGCTGCGCAAGATGGGGCCGCTCGACCAGATCATGGGCATGCTGCCGTTCGGCAAGATGCTCAAGGGCGGCGCCCCCACCGAGCTGGACGGCGAGCAGGCCGACCTCGCCCGCTTCGACGCGATCATCACGTCGATGACGCCGTCCGAGCGGCGCAGTCCCGAGATCATCAACGGCAGCCGGCGCCAGCGCATCGCGCGCGGCAGCGGCACCAACGTGCAGGACGTGAACCGGCTGCTCAAGCAGTACGCGCAGCTCCGAAAGATGATGAAGCAGTTCAAAGGCATGGAAGGCAAGCTGGGCAAGCTCAAGGGGCTGCCGGGCTTTCCGACCCTGAGGGGGTGACGCCGTGGCGGTGACGATTCGACTGCGACGTGAGGGCTCGAACAAGCGGCCGCGCTATCGCGTGGTGGTGGCGGACTCCCGCTCCCCGCGCGACGGCCGGTTCATCGAAGTGATCGGCCACTACAATCCGGTGACGCAGCCGCCGACGGTGAAGATCGACCGGGAGCGGGCGAGCGCATGGATCAGCAAGGGGGCGCAGCCCTCGAACACGGTGAAGAAGCTGATCGCGGTGGTCGCGAAGGCGAGCGTGTAGCCACGGACCTCGTCGTCATCGGCGAGGTGACGCGGCCCCACGGGCTGCGCGGCGAGGTCCGGGTGACGCCGCACACCGACCGGCCCGAGCGCTTCGAGGGGCTGGGCGAGTGCGTGCTGTGGGACGAGACCAGCGATGCCCGCGCCGTCCGCCGCATCACGGCGACGCGCCGGCAGGGCGACGCCGTGCTGCTCACGCTGGCGGGCTGCGAGTCGGTCGACTCGGCGCGGGCGATCGTCGGACGGCTGGTGGCCCTCCCGCGCGCCCAGGCGCTCCCACTGCCGCCGGGTCACGTGTACCCGTGGCAGCTCGTCGGCTGCCGCGTGGTGACGGACGACGGACGCGCGATCGGCGAGCTGAGGGGCATCGAGCCGTCGCCGGCCCACGACCTCTGGGTCGTGCAAGGCGCCGAGCGCGAGCACCTGATCCCGGCGGTGCCGGAGATCGTGCTGGAGGTCGACGTCGGCGCGCGCCGGGTGGTGATCCGGCCGCCGGAGGGACTGCTCGACTTGTAGGGCGAGCCGCAATGAGGATCGACATCGTGACGCTGTTTCCGGGAATCGTGGAGCCGGCCGTCTCGGAGTCGATCCTGGGCCGCGCGCGGGCCCGCGGGCTCGTTGACATCAGGGTGGTGAATCTTCGAGACTACGCGGAGGGCAAGCACCGCGTCACCGACGATTACCAGTTCGGAGGCGGCGGCGGGATGGTGCTGAAGCCGGAGCCCCTCTTCGCGGCGGTCGATGCGCTGCGAACCCCGCAGGCCCGGGTGGTGCTGCTGGATCCCCGGGGCCGGCGGTTCACCCAGGACGTCGCGGCCGAGCTGACGCGCGCGTCGCACCTGATCCTCCTGGCCGGGCGGTACGAGGGCGTGGACGAGCGCGTGGGCGAGGGACTCGCCGACGAGGTGATCTCGATCGGCGACTACGTCCTCACCGGCGGTGAGCTGCCGGCGCTGGTCGTCACCGACGCGGTGACACGGTTGTTGCCGGGTGCCCTGGGCGCCGAGGGCGCGGCCGAGCGCGAGTCGTTCGCGAGCGGGCTGCTGGAGCCGCCGCAGTACACGCGGCCCGAGGAGTTCCGGGGCGCCCGGGTGCCGGCGGTGCTGCTGTCCGGCGACCACGCGCGCATCGCGCGGTGGCGCCGGGTGCAGGCGCTGTGGCTGACGTGGCGGCGCCGGCCGGATCTGCTGGCGCAGGCCGGGCTGGACGCCGACGACCGCCGGTGGATCGAGCGGTTCGAGCGGGGCGAATCGCCGCCGGACGGCGACGCGCGCTGAAGGCACGCGACACAGAGAGGGAGAGCAGGGCCATGGACGCGATTCAACTGGTGGAAGCCTCGCAGCTCAAGAAGGATCGCCAGGGCTTTCAGCCCGGCGACCAGGTGCGCGTGCAGGTGAAGGTCATCGAGGGCGAGAAGGAACGGCTGCAGGTGTTCGAGGGCACCGTCATCCGCCGCCGGGGCGGGGGCGCGCGGGCGTCGTTCACGGTGCGCCGCATCTCCTACGGCGTGGGCGTCGAGCGCACCTTCCCGCTGCACTCGCCGCGGATCGACCGTGTGGAGGTCGTGCGGCGGGGCCGCGTGCGCCGCTCGAAGCTCTACTACCTGCGCGAACTCGCGGGCCGGGCCGCGCGCCTGAAGGAAAGGCGCGCCGTCGTCGTGCCGGCCACCACCCCACCGTCGACAAGTAGCCGCCCACCCCACCCGGCGTGACGCCGCCCGCGGCGCCGTACCGGTTCGAGGCCCAGGCCTGGAGAACGGGCCTGACGCGCATCGCCGGGGTTGACGAGGCCGGGCGCGGGCCCCTGGCGGGACCCGTCGTCGCCGCCGCCGTCGTCATCGCGCCCGACCGCCGCGTGCGCGGCGTCGCCGACAGCAAGGTGCTGCCGCCCGAGCGGCGCGAGCAGCTGTTCGCGCTGATCCACGAGCGGGCGGTGGCCGTCGGCGTCGGCATCGTCGACCACCTCACGATCGACCGGATCAACATCCTGGAGGCCACGCGGCTGGCGATGGACCAGGCGCTGGCCGCGCTGGCGCTGGTCCCCGAGCTGATCATCACCGACTTCGTGTCGCTCCGGGCCTGCCCCTGCCCGCAGCGCAACCTGGTCGACGGCGACGCCCGCTGCGCGAGCGTGGCGGCGGCGTCGATCGTCGCCAAGGTCACCCGCGATCGGCTGATGCGCGAGCTCGACGCGGAGTTCCCCGCCTACGGCTTCGCCAAGCACAAGGGGTACGCGACGCCCGAGCACATCGCGGCGATCGATCGCCACGGGCTGTGCCCACAGCACCGCCGCTCCTTCGTGAGCGAGTGGCGCCAGGGCCATCTGTTCGTGGTCGAGAGGCACCCCTAGCCGCCACGAAGATTGGACATTGTCTGGCCGCCGGCGCCGGGTGAGGCTGCGGCATGGCGGACAACCGGCACACCCTGGGGCGCGCGGCCGAGGACGCGGCCGCGCGCTTCCTGCAGGCGGCCGGCCTGGCGATCTCCGAGCGCAACGTCCGATTCGCCGAGGGCGAGATCGACCTCGTCTGCCGTGACGACGGCGTGGTGGTGTTCGTCGAGGTGAAGTGCCGGCGGGCCGGCTGGGACGAGGCGCCCGCCGCCGCCGTCTCCTGGCACAAGCAGCGGCGCCTCACGCGCCTGGCCCAGCACTACCTCAAGTGGCGCCGCCTCGACGGCGTGCGCTGCCGCTTCGACGTCGTCTCCGTCACGCTGGACGAGCGCGGCGCGCTCCACGTTCATCACGTTCGCTCCGCCTTCGACGCCGTGGGTGACTGAGGCCGCGCATGGCTTGACGGCGCAGATGCAGGCGATCGCGCGCGAGCTGAACCTGTCGGAGACGACGTTCGTGCTGCGCGACCGACATCGGCGTGGGCGCCAGCGTGGTGCCGGTGCTCGAGGGGCGGCTGCGCGTTCCCTGAGGTACAATTCTCTCCCCATGACGCTCCGCTGGGACGCGTATCGCACCGCGCTGTCGTCGATCGCCGAGGCCGTCGGGCGCACGCCGCTGGTGAAGGTCAATCGCGTGACGGCCGGCGTGCGGCCCGCGATCTATCTGAAGGTCGAGTGGTTCGGGCCCAGCGGCAGTCTCAAGGACCGCATCTACCTGTGGATGTTCGAGCGCGCCGAGGCGCGCGGCGACCTCAAGCCGGGCATGCGCGTGCTCGAGTGCTCGACCGGCAACGCCGGCATCGCCTGCGCGTTCGTGGCGGCGGTGAAGGGCTATCGCTGCACGATCGTCATGCCGGCGGGGATGAGCGAGGAGCGCAAGAAGATCATGCGCGCCTACGGCGCCGACCTCGTCTTCACGGCCGGCGGCGAGAGCGACGTCGATCTCTCGCTGAAGCGGCTGGCCGAGATTCGCGCCGGCGACCCGGCCGGCTACTGGGTGCCCGGGCAGTTCGACAACGCCGACAACGTCGCGGCCCACTACCGCACGACCGGCCCCGAGATCTGGGAGCAGACCGGCGGCGTGATCGGCGCGTTCGTCGCCTCGCAGGGCAGCGGCGGCACGCTCACCGGCGTCGGCCGGTTCCTGCGCGAGCGCGATCCGCGCGTGCGCCTCTACGCCGTCGAGCCCGAGGAGTGCGCGCTGCTGGCGCGCCGCGAGTGGGGCCCGCACGGCATCGAGGGCATCGGCGACGGCTTCATCCCCGACAACCTCGACGTCGCGCAGCTCTCCGGTGTCATCACGACGACGACCGACGAGAGCCTGATGACGGCCCGCCGCCTCGCCGCCGAGGAAGGGCTCTTCTGCGGCATCTCCACCGGGTGCAACGTGGCCGCCGCGCTGAAGCTGGCCGCGCGCCATCCCGAGCTGGCGTCGATCGTGACGATGGCCAACGACACCGGCCAGCGCTACTTCACGACGCCGCTGTGCGGCGAGGACAAGAAGGTGGACGTGCCCGAGCGCGAGCACCCGATGGATCCCAAGACGCGGCGCGAGCTCGACCGCTACCAGGCCGCCTGGGAGATCCTCACCTGAACCCGATCG
>JBGPZN010000245.1:0-5469 GCA_041493815.1 Methylomirabilia bacterium | reverse complement strand
GAGGCGTTCCTGCCCTCGATGGGCGACGAGGCGCTGGGTGTCGTCAGCCCGCTCATCTACAGCGGCGCGCTCGACACGCCCGCCAACCGCCGCTTCGTCAAGGACTACCGCGCGAAGTTCGGCAAGGTCCCGTCCTACTTCGCGGAGACGAACTACACGAGCGGGCGGTGGATCCACGAGGCGGTGAAGGCGCTCGGCGGCAACGTCGAGGACCGCGAGAAGCTCCTGGTCGCGCTGCGCCGGGTGGAGATCGCCGACGCGCCGCGCGGCCCCATCAAGCTCGACGCCAACGGCAACCCGATCCAGAACGTCTACATCCGCAAGGTGGAGCGCAACCGCGAGGGCGAGCTCCAGAACACCGTCATCGCGACGATGCCGGCCGTCTCGCAGTTCTGGAAGTACAACCCCGAGGAGTTCTTGCGGCAGCCGGTCTACGCCCGCGACGTCCCGCCCTGCCGGCACTGCTGAGCGCCCGCGCGTCAGGGCTCAGCGGTCGCGAGCCACGCGAGCGCGTCGTTCAGCTCCGTCACGACGCACGTCATGTGCCCGCGATTGCGGGTCACCGTCTCCCAGAAGCGGTCGGGGAGGATCTGGTCGGGCCGGGCCACGATGGCCGTGCGCACGCCGAGGTTGCCAGGCTTCGCCATCTCGAGCGCGTGCTCGTAACGATCGAACGTCCCCAGCGCGCCCTGGCTCTCCCGCACGTCGACGAGGACGCGGCGGTGGCCGTGCGCGATGCAGGAGGCGCGGATCTCACGCATCAGCTCCAGCAGCGGTTGCAGCGCGAATCGCCCCCTGAAGTCGAATCGTACGTAGGTGCGGCAGTCCACGAACGTGATACTGGCATCCATCGCATGCGCCTCCCGCGCCCACGGACGACGCGGACGACAACGGGCCCTTGCGCGCACGGCGTCACAGGCTGCGGTGAGGCCGTCAGCCCCGCATTCTATCTGACCCGGCCGGGGGCCGCAGCGGCTCAGGGCCGCCTTCCCCCGAGGTCGAGCACCATGAGCTCCTCGTCGTAGTAGCGATCGCCGATCTTCAGGGCGCGCGGCTTGATCCCGACCGTCCGGAAGCCGTACGACGCATAGAGCGCGCGGGCGCCGTGGTTCGTCGTCGTGACGTCGAGCCACAGCGAGTCGAGGTCCGGCCACGTCCGGGCCCGGGCGACGGCGGCGACAAAGAGCCGGCGCCCCAGCCCGGTGCCGCGATGCTCGGGGGCGACGTACATGCCCCAGATGTACGCCGTGTGGCGATGCTTGACGAGGCGCTCGCGGTGGCAGCCGGCGACGCCGACGAGCGCGTCGCCGTCGAAGGCGCCGAGGATGAAGTCGACGTCGGAGTCGGCATCGGCGCGGAGGTGTTCCGCCCACACCTCGACGGAGTCGACTTCCTCGGGGGTCCGGCCGAACGCCTCCGGATGATCCCGCAGCGCGCGAACCCGCTGCGCGCGATACGCCGGGGCATCGGCGGGGCCCAGGACCCGGATCGTCACCCTCGCGGGGGCCATAGCATGGTGCGGGGATCATAGGTGTCGGCCCCCCGCGTTCGCAAGATCGCCCCATGCTAGAGTGAGGCCGTGAGCGGGACGTTCTATCTCACGACCCCGATCTACTACGTGAACGACGCGCCGCATCTCGGCCACGCGTACACGACGATCCTCGCCGATGCGATGACGCGGTACCACCGGCTGGCCGGCGACGACGCGTACTTCCTCACCGGCACCGACGAGCACGGCGACAAGATCGCCCAGTCCGCCGCCAAGGCCGGGATCAGCCCCCAGGCGCTGGCCGACCGCAACTCCGCCGAGTTCCGCCGGGCCTGGGACGCCCTCGGCCTGCGCTACAGCGACTACATCCGGACGACGGAGCCGCGCCATGAGACGGTCGTGCGGGCCTTCTTGCAGAAGCTGTGGGACGCCGGCGAGATCTATCTCGGCAAGTACGGCGGCCACTACTGCGTTGGCTGCGAGCGGTTCTACACCGAGAAGGAGATCGTCGACGGCAAGTGCCCCGATCACCTCACGGTGCTCTCCTGGATCGAGGAAGAGAACTACTTCTTCAAGATGTCGAAGTACCAGGGCTGGCTGATCGAGACCATCCAGGCCCGGCCGGACCTCATCCGGCCCGAGCGCTATCGCAACGAGGTCCTGGGCTTTCTGCGTGACCCGCTCCTGGATCTGTCCATCAGTCGCCCGCGCACGCGCCTGGAGTGGGGGATCCCGCTGCCGTTCGACGACAAGTACGTCACCTACGTCTGGTTCGACGCGCTGATCAATTACATCTCCGCGCTCGGTGGCCCCGGCGATCCGCGCTTCGCCCGGTACTGGCCGGCCTGCCAGCACGTGACCGCTAAGGACATCCTCAAGCCGCACGCGATCTACTGGCCGTGCATGCTCAAGGCGGCCGGCATCGATCTGTACCAGCACCTCAACGTCCACGGCTACTGGACGATCGAGGGGCAGAAGATGTCCAAGTCGCTGGGCAACGTGTTCCCGGCCGTGGCCCCGGCCGAGAAGTACGGCGTCGATGCCTATCGCTACTTCGTGTTGCGCGAGATGGCGTTCGGGCTCGACGCCGATTTCTCCGAGGCGGCGCTGGTGGGTCGCCTCAACGCGGACCTCGCCAACGACCTCGGCAACCTGGTCGCGCGTGCGACGACGCTGATAGCCAACTTCGGTCACGTGACCGGCGGTGTCCCCGTCCACTTGCTTACGGCGGATGCCAACATCGCGGCCGCGTTCGCCGAAGCGTCGGCACACGTGCAAGCGGCAATGGACGAGTTCGCCTTTCACAGAGCCCTCGCCGCGATATGGGAGTTCATCGGGGCTTTGAACCGGTACATCGACTCAGAAGCGCCGTGGGCACTAGCCAAGGACCCGATAAAGGAGGGCCGGCTGGGCAGAGTCCTTTGCACACTTGCCGACTCTCTTCGGTGTCTCGGGATTGTGTTGGAGCCGTTTCTACCGAACGCCGCAGGCAAAATACGAGCGGCCGTGGGTTGTACGGAGGAACCCACGTTGGCGAAGGCCGTCATGGGGAGTACAGGAATGCTTCCAGTCGTGCACAAACTGAGCGGACTATTCCCCCGGGTAGAGCAGAGAAACGCTAGGGCGAACGAGCCTCAGCCAGCAGCTGCCAAGGGCCAAGCAGCCCCGGACGCCGCGATCACGATTGCCGACTTCGGCAAGGTCGACCTGCGCGTGGCCGAGGTCCTCGCGGCCGAGGCGGTGCCGAAGTCCAAGAAGCTGCTGAAGCTCACGGTCTCGCTCGGCGGCGAGCCGCGCACGATCGTGGCCGGGATCGCCCAGCACTACGCGCCCGCCGACCTCGTCGGCAAGAAGGTCGTCGTCGTGGCCAACCTGCAGCCCGCCACGCTGATGGGGGTGCAGTCGCAGGGCATGGTGCTGGCGGGCTCCACCGACAACGACGGCGCGCTGGCCGTCCTCACCCTCGACCGCGACCTGCCGCCGGGAGCGAAGGTCCGATGATCGGCGACGCCTACGTCGACGCGATCGTGCAGGCCGCCGAGCGCGACGCCTCGATCGCCCGTGTGCTGCGCGAGATCTGCGCGCTCGACGGCGACGTCCGGGCCGGCGCCCTGGAGCTGGTCGGCGCCCACCTGCGCACGCACGCCGCCGCCGCCGACGTGCTGGAGTGCGTGCGGGCGCTGCGCGAGGACGCGGTGGCGCGGCGGATCGCCGAGCGGCTCGGCCCGCCGGGGTGAGGTCGCTCGTCGCCTGGCTGCGGCGGTGGGGGATCTCGATCGCCTCGCTCGTCGGCGGCCTGTTCACGCTCTTCGTCTTCCGGAGAGGTCTTCCCCACGTCGGCTGGATCGTCGGCTACCTGCTGCTGCTGTGGCTGCTGGTGGCGGTGCTCGTCCAGGCGCGCGACACGCTGCAGGCCTCCGACCGGCGCGCCCACCGGCTCGTGCTGACGGCGACCGAATACACGGTCCAGACGCTCTACCACGGCGTGCTGCTGTTCCTGCTGCCGGCCTACTGGGCCGCCACCACGCTGGGCTCGCCCAACGCGCTGCTGCTGGTGCTGCTCGCCGCGCTCGCGCTGCTCGCCACGATCGATCCGTGGTACCGGGCGATCGTACGCGCGTGGCCGTGGTTCGGCGACGTCTTCTTCGTGGTCTCGACGTTCGGCGCCCTGAACCTGGCGCTGCCGCTGGTCGGCGTGCCGCCGTTCGCCGCGCTGCTCATCGCGGCGTGGCTGGCGGTCGTTGGGCTGACGCCGGCGGTGCGCCGCGCGCGTCACTGGCGGTGGCTCACCGCCGTCGCCGTCACCACGGCCGCCGGGCTGGCGGCGGCGGCGGCGATCGGGCGCTGGTGCGTCGTCGTCCCGCCGGCGCCGATGTTCCTGGCGCGGGCCGAGCTCGGCTGGACGGTGGGGGCCCTGGACTCGCTGGAGCCGATCCCGGGCGCGATCCACGCCAGCGAGCTGCACGAGCGGGGACTCGTCGCCCGCACGGCGATCTACGCGCCGGCCGGCGTGCGCCAGCCGGTCGAGCACGTGTGGCGCCGTGACGGCCGGATCATCAACGTCGTGCGGCTGACGCCCGTGCAGGGAGGGCGGCGCGAGGGCTTCCGCACCTTCTCGCGCAAGACCGCGTTTCCGTCCGACTCCGTCGGGCGCTGGAGCGTCGACGTGACCACCGAGTCCGGCCAGCTCATCGGGCGGCTGCGCTTCCGGGTGGTGCCGTGAGCGTGCCCGAGCTGTTCGACACGCACGCGCACCTGCACGTGCCGGAGTTCGCGGAGGACCTGGCCGCGGTGCTCGAGCGCGCGCGGGCGGCGGGGGTGCAGCGCCTGGTGACGATCGGGACCGACGTCGAGACGACGGTCGCCGCGCTCGCGCTCGCCGAGCGCGAGGAGGGCGTGTGGGCCACGGCCGGCATCCATCCCCACGACGCCGCGGCCGCCGACGAGGCCGCGTTCGCGGCGATCGAACGGCTGGCCGATCACCCGCGCGTGGTGGCGATCGGCGAGATCGGGCTCGACTTCTTCCGCAACCTCTCCCCGCCCGACGTGCAGGCGCGGACGTTCCGGCGCCTGCTCGGCCTCGCCCGCCGGCTCGGCAAGCCGGCGGTGATGCACTGCCGTGACGCCCACGCCGAGACGCTGGCCATCCTCGAAGAGGAGCGGGTGAGCGAGGTCGGCGGCATCATGCACTGCTTCTCCGGCGACGTGGCGATCGCCCGCCGCTGTCTGGACGTCGGCCTTCTGATCTCGCTGGCGGGGCCGGTGACCTATCCGAACGCGCGCGCGCTGCCCGACGTCGCCCGCTTCGTGCCCGCCGACCGCCTCGTGGTCGAGACCGACTGTCCCTTCCTGCCGCCGCAGGGCCAGCGCGGCCGCCGCAACGAGCCGGCCTATCTGGCCCTCACCGCCGCCCGCGTCGCCGAGCTGCGCGGCGAGTCGCTGGCGACGCTCGGACCGCGGATGAGCGCCAACGCGCGGCG
>JBGPZN010000460.1:0-3154 GCA_041493815.1 Methylomirabilia bacterium | reverse complement strand
GCGGCTTCACCCACCGCTACTTCCGCGCGCCCGCCCGCGCCGAGGATCTCCTGGCCGCGCGCGACGCCATCGCGGCGTGGGCGCGGCTGACCTACGGCTGGATGGGGCGGTCACCCGACTACAAGGCCGCGTTTCTCGCCACGCTGGGCGCCAACGCGGAGTTCTACGCGCCGTACCAGGACAACGCCCGCCGCTGGTACAAGGCCGCGCAGGAGCGCGTCCTCTATCTGAACCACGCGCTGGTGCAGCCGCCGGTGGATCGGCATCGTCCGACCGACGAGGTCGCCGACGTCTACGTGCACGTCGAGCAGGAGACCGACGCCGGCCTGGTGATCAGCGGTGCCAAGGTGGTGGCGACCGGCTCGGCGCTGACGCACGCCAACTTCATCGCGCATCCCTCGACCACGCCCACCAAGAGCAAGGCGTTCGCGGTCGTGTTCATCGCCACCATGGACACGCCGGGGGTCAAGCTCATCTGCCGTCCGTCCTACGCGATGGCGGCGGAGGTGATGGGCAGCCCGTTCGACTACCCGCTCAGCAGCCGCATGGACGAGAACGACGCGATCCTCGTCCTCGACCGGGCGCTGGTGCCGTGGGAGAACGTGCTCGTGTACGAGGACGTGGTGAAGTCGAACACGTTCTTCGAGCACTCCGGCTTCTTCGCGCGGGCCATGTTCCACGGCTGCACCCGGCTCGCGGTGAAGCTCGATTTCATCGCGGGCCTGATGCTCAAGGCGGTCGACGCCGTCGGCAGCGGCGCCAATCGCAACGTGCAGGCCTCGGTGGGCGAAGTGATCGCCTGGCGCAACATGTTCTGGGGACTGACCGACGCCATGGCCCGCACGCCGGCGCCGTGGGGGGCCGGCACCACCGTGCTGCCGAACCCCGAGTACGCCCAGGCCTATCGCGTGCTGGCCACCGCCGCCTACCCGCGCGTGAAGGAGCTGATCGAGAACACCCTGGGCAGCGCCCTGATCTACCAGAACTCGCACGCCGCCGACTTCCAGTCGCCCGAGCTGCGCCCCTACCTGGACAGGTACCTGCGCGGCTCCGACGGCACCGACGCCGTCGAGCGCATCAAGCTCATGAAGCTCCTGTGGGACGCCATGGGCACCGAGTTCGGCGGCCGCCACGAGCTGTACGAGCGCAACTACGCGGGCGCCCCCGAGACCGTCCGCGTCCTGACTTTACAGATGGCCCAGGGCAGCGGCCTGGCCCAGCGCTGCCGCGGCTTCGTCGAGCAGTGCATGGCCGAGTACGACCTGAACGGCTGGACTGCGCCCGACCTCATCAGCTCCGATGACGTCAACCTCTTCATGAAGAAGCCGCGCTGAGAGGGCTCAGGCCAGGCACGACTCCAGCAGCGCCAGCATCCGGTCCACCTCGTCGCGCGTCACCGTCAGCGCCGGCATGAAGCGCAGCGTGTCCGGCCGCGGCGCGTTGATCAGCAGGCCGCGCTCGAGCGCGGTGTCCACCACCTTCTGGGCTTCGCCGCGGTTCAGCGCCAGCGCCAGCAGCAGGCCGCGGCCGCGCACCTCGCCGTGGCCCAGCTCCGCCGACAGCGCGCGCAGGCGCTCGGCCAGGTAGTCGCCGGTCGCGCGCACGCCGGCCAGGAACGCGGGCTCGCCCACGGTCTCCACCACCGCGCAGCCGACGGCCGCCATGAGCGGGCTGCCGTTAAAGGTGCCGCCCTGGTCGCCGGACTCGAAGCAGCTCGCGTGCGCGCTGGCCACCAGCGCCGCCAGCGGCACGCCGCCGCCGAGCCCCTTGCCGAGCGTGAGGATGTCGGGCCGCACGCCGGCATGCTCGAAGGCGCAGAAGCGCCCGGTGCGGCCGACGCCCGTCTGGATCTCGTCGAGGATGAGCAGCACGCCGCGCTCGCGCGTGAGGTCGCGCACCGCGCGCAGGTACGCGTCGGTGGCGGGGACGACGCCGGCCTCGCCCTGGATCGGCTCCAGCATCACCGCGACGGTGCGGTCGGTGATGGCGGCGGCCATGGCGTCGAGGTCGTTCAGTGGGACCTTGCGGAACCCCGGCACCTTGGGCTCGTACAGCCGCTCGAACGCCGCCTTGCCGGAAGCGGACATCGTGGCCAGCGTGCGGCCGTGAAAGCTCCCGTGGGTGGTCACGATCTCGAAGGCGCCGCCACGATGGAGCTGCCCCCACTTGCGGGCCAGCTTGATGGCGCCCTCGTTGGCCTCGGCGCCGCTGTTGCAGAGGAAGACGTGGTCGAGGCCGGTGCACCCGGCGATCAGCGTCGCCAATCGCGCCATGCGCTCGTTGTAGTACGCGGGACTGCAGTTGATGAGGCGCGCCGCCTGCGTGCGGATCGCCTCCACCATGACGGGATGGCTGTGGCCCAGGCAGTTGACGGCCCAGCCCTGCACGAAGTCCAGATACGTCCGTCCCTCGCTGTCGCGCAGCCAGGAGCCCGCGCCCTCGACCATGACGACCGGCGGCCGGGTGGCGACCTTCATGACGTGATCGAGCGCGTCGCTCATGACCAGTGACCTCCGCGCACCATCGTGGACGCCCACGGCTGGCCAGGCCAATCAATCGTCGTTATCATGATCATCATGGAAAGCGACGGGATCCGTCCGGGTCGCATGCTCACGCGTCGTGAGGTCGTCGCGCTGATCGGGATGTCGGGCGCCAGCGTGCTGGCCGGCCGCGCCGCCGCGCAGCCGGCGGCCGCCCCGCCGGCGTGCGTCGTGCGCCCGCAGCAGACCGAGGGACCGTACTTCGTCGACGAGCGCCTGCAGCGCTCCGACATCCGCGCGGATCCGGCCAGCGGCGAGCTGAGGCCGGGCGCGGTCCTCGGCCTGGCGTTCAACGTCTCGCGGATCGGCGGCGGCGCCTGCGCCCCCCTCGCCGGCGCGCTCGTGGATGTCTGGCACTGCGACGCGCTCGGCGCCTACTCGGACGTGCAGGATCCGGGCGGCAGCACGGTGGGCCGGAAGTTCTTGCGCGGCTACCAGACGACCGACGCCGCCGGCCTCGCCCACTTCACGACGATCTATCCCGGCTGGTACCAGGGCCGTGCCGTCCACATCCACTTCAAGATCCGCACGGCCCAGGGCCAGAAGTTCACCTCGCAGATCTACTTCGACGAGGCCGTCACCGACCGCGTCCACGCGCTCGAACCCTACGCGCG
>JBGPZN010000425.1:0-3387 GCA_041493815.1 Methylomirabilia bacterium | reverse complement strand
GCCGAGCCGATCGTCGGCGCCCACCTCCACCGCGTCGAACGTCACCTCGAAGAGCTTCTCGCCGCTCAGCGTGTCCAGCGGCAGCCGCGCGACGCCGGCACGATCCGCGGGCACCAGCACCAGATCGCCGCCGCGCACCGCGACGATCAGATCGGTGGCGACGTGCGCGTCCTTGACGAAGTGCTTGGCGCCGGTCAGCCGGCCGGGCACCGCGCACTGCAGCGCGACGGCCAACGGATCGAACGAGCCGCTCTCCTCGACGAGCGCCAGGGTGGCGAGTCGCTCGCCCGCGGCCAGCGCGGGCAGCAGGCGCTTCTGCTGCGCGGCGTTGCCGGCCGCCACGATCAGCGAGGTGGCGACCACGGCGCTGGCCACGAACGGCCCCGGCAGCCCGGCCCGGCCCATCTCCTCGACGAGGAGGATGACGTCGAGCAGCGAGCCGTCGCTGCCGCCAAAGTCGGCGGGTACCAGCAGACCTGGCCAGCCGAGCTCGGCCATGCGGCGCCACAGCGGCTCGTCGAATCCACGCGCGTCGAGGGCCAGGCGCTGGCTCAGCTCGGGCGGACATTCCTTGCGCAGGAAGTCGCGAGCGGTGGCGATCAGCAGCTGCTGGGAGGACGACGGACGGAAATCCATCTCAGCCGCGCGCGGCCTTCGGCTCGGCCGGCAGGCCGAGGCCGCGCACCGCGATCGTCGTGCGCAGCACCTCGGCGGTGCCGCCGGCGATCGTGTGGCCCAGGCTCGTGAGGTAGTCGTGCGACATGCGGCCGTCGAGCCGGGCGCGGCGCGAGCCCTCGCGAAGGGGTCCCCACGGCCCCAGCAGGTCCATGCCGAGCCGCCCGAGCTTCTGTCCGAGCTCGTCGGCCATGACCTTGGCGACCGCCGTCTCGTAGCTGATGGGCGCGCCGTCGCGCAGCAGGCAGGCGGCGCGATAGAAGAGCGTGCGCAGCGCCGCGATGTCGGTGGCCATCGCCGCCAGCCGCCGGCGCACAGAGGGATCACGGGCGAGCGGAGTGTCGTTCACCATCGTGGTGTTGGCGTAGTGCACCAACTGCCGGAGCACGCGCTCGAGCGCCGGCGCTTTGTAGTAGCGGCCCCAGAAGCGGTCGGAGTCGAGACCGTTGAGCAGGGCCTGGAACCCCTCGCCCTCGGGCCCGAGCATCGTGTTGGCCGGCACCCGGACGTCGTCGAGGAAGACCTCGTAGTGATAGACCTCGCCGGTGAGGCTCCGGATCGGGCGGATCTGCATGCCGGGCGTGCCGTTGGGTACCACGAACATGCTGAAGCCACGGCTGCGGCGGGCCTCGCGGCTCGTGCGCGTGAACACCAGGCCGTGGGTCGCGATGCCGGCGTGGCTCGACCAGATCTTGTGGCCGCGGATGATCCAGGAATCGCCGTCGCGCTTGGCCTCGGTCGTCAGCGCGAGCAGGTCGGAGCCGGCGCCGGGCTCGCTGTAGCCCTGCCAGAACGTCGCCTCGCCGCGCGCGACCGCCGGCAGGATCTCGCGCCGCAGCCGCTCGGTGCCGTACTCGATGATCGCGTCGGCCGTTTGCCAGCAGCCCGCCAGCGGCCCGAACGGCGCCCCGGCCTTCGCCAGCTCCTCGAACAACACCAGCTTGAAGAACATCGGCCGCTCGCCGCCACCGAACGCCCGCGGCCACGTCATCGCCAGCCAGCCACGGGCGCCGAGCTCCGCCATGAACGCGCGCGAGTGCGCGCCCGAGCCATAGCCCGCGTCCATCCCGTCGAGCGGGTAGCGCTCTGGCGGATGCTCGGCTACGAAGCGCGCGACCTCCTCGCGGAACGCCTGCTCCTCGGGCGTGAACCCGAACTCCACGTCAGTGACTCGCGCGGCATCCGGCGACGCCGGGGGTCGGGCGTGGGAGCCCCGGGCGCGCCTGCATGGCTCGCCTGTCGCCGTAACTCGCTCCGGGCACGGCGAGCTCGGGCCCCCCATCCCCCAGAGGGGGCTGGCGCGCGGCCTCTTCGATTTGTTGGCGGCTCGCTCGCCGAGCCCTGCGCTCGAACGGCGACGACGGCTCGCCATGATGGCGCGCCCGGGGCTCCCACGCCCGACCCCCGGCGTCGCCGGATGCCGCGCGAGTCACTATCGGTGCGCGGCGATCACGCCGTCCTTCAGGACCAGGCGGATCCGGTTCGTGTCGGCCAGGAGGCTGATGTCGGCCAGCGGGTCGCCGGCGACGGCGATGAGGTCGGCGCGCTTGCCCTTCTCGAGGGTGCCGATCTCGCGCTCGAGGCCGACGCACTCCGCGGCCCAGCCGGTGGCGGCCTGGATGGCCTGCATCGGCGTGAGGCCGGCGGCGACGAGCAGCGGCAGCTCGCCGGCGTTGGGCGGATGACCGTGGCCGCCGGCGTCGGTGCCGGCCACGACGCGCACGCCGGCGGCGAGCGCGCGGCGGATGCTCTCGCGGTGGTGCTCGCGCAGCGCGCGCGAGCGCTCGCGCACGTGCGGGGCCTTGGACTCGCTGTGGAACACGTAGACCAGCAGCGTCGGCGTCAGGACGATCCCGTGCTCGGCCATCATCGGGATGAGCTCGGGGTCCTCGTCGAGATAACAGCCGTGCTCGATCGAGTCCACGCCGGCCTCCAGCGCCAGCCGCAGCCCGGGCCCGCCCAGCGCGTGGCACATGACCTTGCGACCCTGAGCGTGGGCCTCGTCGACCAGCGCGCGCATCTCGTCCAGATTGAAGGCGGGATCGCTCGGACCATGACCGGCCCGCGAGGAGGCGCCACCGGTCGTCGCGCACTTGATCACGTCGGCCCCGGCCCGGATCATCGTGCGCACCACCCGCCGGACCTCCCCGACGCCGTTGGCGACGCCGGCCGGCAGCGCGGGGTCGTTGGGCACCAGGCACTCGTGGCCGGACGGGCTCACGCGATCGCCGATGCCGCCGATGGGCGAGATGATGGCGACGGCGGTGAGCAGGCGCGGCCCCCGGATCAGCCCTTCGTCGACCGCCGCCCGGAAGCCGGCGTCGAGCCCGCCGGCGTCGCGCACGGTCGTGTAGCCGGCCGCCAGGGTTTGCTCGATGACGCGAGCCGTGCGAACGCTACGCGTGCTGGACGGCTCGCTCAGACCCCAGCGGGCCGACAGCTCGTAGCCGTGGAACGCCAGATGATCGTGGCAGTCGATGAGGCCGGGCAGCACGGTGAGCCCGGAGGCGTCGATGACCTCGTGCCCCGCGGGGGGTGGTCCGCCGGCGCCGCTGGTGACGCTCTCGATGCGACCGTCCTGCACGACGAGCGTCGCGTCGCGGACCGGCGGAGCGCCGGTGCCGTCGATGAGCGTGGCGCCGCGCAGGACGGTCATCGCGCTAGCTCAGCTGGAATCCATAGAGGTTCGCGGCGTTCTCGCAAGTGACCTTG
>JBGPZN010000497.1:0-2835 GCA_041493815.1 Methylomirabilia bacterium | reverse complement strand
GTCGACACCCCCGAGCAGGCGGCGGAGGTGGTCGCCTGCTCGCGCTACGCGCCGCTCGGCTCGCGCGGGATGTACGGCTTCGGCCCCCACACCCAGTACCGCACGCTGCCGCCGGCCGAGCACATGGCCGCCGCCAACGCGCGCGTGCACGTCACGGCCATGCTGGAGACGAAGCGCGCGTTCGACCAGCTCGACGGGATCGCCTCGGTCCCGGGCATCGACGCGCTCACGATCGGGCCGACCGACCTGGCCCAGGACTTGGGCGTGCTGGGCACGCCCAAGCAGCGCGACGTGCTCAACGACTATCGCCGGCGGCTCGTCGAGGCCTGCCGCAAGCACGGCAAGGCCGTCTCGATGGCGGTCGACAGCGTCGAGACCGTGCGCGAGATGATCGCGATGGGCGCGACGATCGTCAACTTCTCGTCGGAGACGGCCGTGCTCCGCGCGGGGTACGCGACGGCCGTCGCCGAGATCCGTCGCGCGCCCGCCGCCCGCGGCTGACGGCCGCCATCTTCCAGCTCTCGCTCTTCCGCCTCGCGGACTTCCGTTGCCTGGCGGCGTCCGTCCTCGTGAACTCCGTGGGGATGATGGGCGAGGTCGTCGTGCTCGGCTGGCTGACGCTGGAGCTGACGAACTCGCCGTTCCTGGTCGGCGTGGCGATGGGCATGCGGATGCTGCCGCTCTTCTTCGTGGGCGTCTTCGCCGGCGCGCTGGCCGATCGCGTGCCGCGCCATCAGCTGCTGATGGTTACCGGCGCCGGTCAGGCCGTCACCGCGGCAACGCTCGGCACGCTCGCGCTTCTGGGGCTCGTGCGCCTGGAGCACCTGCTGATGCTGACGCTGCTGGCCGGCGTGCTCCGCGGGCTCGAGCACGCGGCGCGCCAGAGCTACACCCACGACGTCGTCGGCGCCTCCGCCCTGATGCCCGGCCTCGCCGTGCTCGGCGTCGCCATGCGCGGCGGATGGCTGGTGGGCTCGCTCGGCGCCGGCGCCGTCATCGCGCACTTCGGCTCCGGCGTCGCCTACCTCGCCGTCGCCGGAGGCTTCCTGGGCGGCGGTCTCGCGCTGCTGCCGGCCTCCGCGCCGCCGCGCACGCGCGCGGTCGCGGCCGGCTCGCTCTGGCAGAGCGCGCTCGATTTTCTCGTCGCGCTGGGCCGGGACCGCACGCTGCTGGTGCTGATGATGCTCACCGGCGGCGCCGAGGTGCTGGGCTTCGCGCACCAGGCGCTGCTGCCGAGCCTGGCGCGCGACGTCCTGCACACCGGGCCCGAGGGGCTCGGCGCGCTGAACGCCGCCCGCTCCGTGGGGGGCATCCTCGGTCTCGCGGCCGCTTCGGCCCGCGGCGCGGCCGGGGGTGGCGCGCTGTTCCTGGCGGTGCTCGGGTCGTTCGGCGCCGCGCTCATGGTGCTCGGCGCCGCCCCGTACGTGGTCGGCGTCGTCGGCGTGCTCGTCGTGCTGACCGTCGTCAACGCCGCCGGCGCGCTCGCCGATCTCCTCGCCCAGAGCCTGCTGCAGCTCAGCGTGCCCGGGCACCTGCGCGGGCGGGCGGGTGGTGCCTGGGTCGTCGCCATCGGGCTGGCGCCGCTCGGCCAGCTGCAGATCGGGGCGCTGGCCTCGCTGTTCGGCGTCAGCATCGCGCTGGGCACGAGCGGCCTGGCGCTGGCGATGCTGGCGGGCACGACCGCGCTGGTCTTCCCTCGCGTGAGGCGCGTGTAGTCCGCGATGGCCATCGACGCCGTCGGCGCCCTGCTCTCGCCGCTGCTCGGCACGCTCGAGCGGGTGATCTGGGTGCAGCGCCACCTCCATCCGCCGCTGGCCGAGCGCCTCGCCGACGCGCTCGGCCCGGCGACCGACGCCGTGGCCGTGCCCCTGCGCACGCTGGAAGCGGCCGCGTGGCCGGACGATCTCGCCTTCCTGCGCGAGCGCCTCGTCGACGTGACGCGACAGACGCTCGACATGGTCGGCGCCTTCGTGGAGGCGGCGCGCGGTTCCGGCGATCCGTTCGACCTCTACCGGGCGCTGCGGCGTTTCTCGCGGGTGCAGGAGGCGCTCTATCCGCTGGCGCCGGTCCTGGAGCCGGTGAGCCGCTGGTTCCTGGAGCCGGGGCGCCGCAACGACGACGACCTCGTCGAGCGCCTCCGGGCGGGCGCCCTGCGCGACGATGCTCCGCGGGTGGGCGTGCTGCACGCGCACAACGAGCGTGACGCGCGCGGCGGGTTCTCGCTCTACGTCCCCGAGTCGTGGGATGGCCGGGCGTCCATGCCGCTGGTCGTGGCGCTGCACGGGGGCCACGGGCACGGCCGCGATTTCCTCTGGAGCTGGCTGCGCGAGGCGCGCTCACGCGAGGTGCTCCTGCTGGCGCCGACCTCGCAGGATCGCACGTGGTCGATCATGGGCCAGGAGCTCGACGCCGAGCCGCTGCGCCACATGGTCGAGAGCGTGGCCGAGCGCTATCCGGTCGATCGCGAGCGCGTACTCCTGACCGGCATGTCCGACGGCGGCACCTACGCGATGCTGTGCGGGCTCCAGGACGGCATGCCCTTCACACACCTGGCGCCGGCGTGCGGCGTGCTGCATCTCGGGCTGCTGGGCGGCGGCCTCGAGCGGGCGCACGACCGGCCCATCTACTTGATCCACGGCGCGCTCGACTGGATGTTCCCGGTCTACACCGCGCGCATGGCGCAGGAGGCGCTGACCGCCGTCGGGGCGCGGCTCGTCTATCGCGAGCTCGCCGACCTCTCGCACACGTACCCGCGCGACGAGAACCCGAGGATTCTCGACTGGCTGACCGGGCTACACTCCTGAAGGCCCGGGGGGGGACGATGAAGCGTTGGCT
>JBGPZN010000335.1:0-4200 GCA_041493815.1 Methylomirabilia bacterium | reverse complement strand
GTCCCGCGCACGATCGGCAGCAGCGCGTAGAGGAACAGCGCGACGAGGGCCGGCAGCGTGCCGATGCCGAGCAGCGGGATCATGAAACAGAGCAGCGCCAGCGCCGGGATCGTCTGCAGCACGCCCACGGCCATCAGCTCCGCCTGACCCAGCGCCGTCGAGCGCACGGCGAGAATCCCCAGCGGCAGGCCCACGAGCACGGCCAGCGTGAGGGCCGCTGCCACCAGTCCCAGGTGCTCGAGCGTGAGGGTGCCGAGCTCGCGGACCAGCCGCGCGCGCTCTTCGGCGTCGGTGACCTCGCGGCCGAGAAAGCGCGCGGCCACCTGGCGCGCGCTGCGGCCGTCGAGATCGGCCAGCGCGTTCAGGCGCGTCATCGCGCCGCCCTCGATACGCCCGACTAGCGCGCGCTCCAGCGCCGCCCACGCCCGCGGCTCCCGCTCGACGAAATCGGTCCGCGCCAGCAGCACGGCGGCGTAGGTGGGAAAGAAGCGCCGGTCGTCGCGCAGCACGAGCGTGCCGGGCCGGCTGAGCCGGCCGTCGGTCGAGAAGATGTCGATGACGTCGACGGTGCCGCTGGCCAGCGCCTGGTACGCCAGCGCGTGCTCGATGCTCCGCACGGCGGCGAGCCGGAGACCGTAGTGGCGGCGCAGGCCCGGCCAGCCGTCGTCGCGCTCGAGGAAGCCGGAGGTGAAGGCCGCGGTCAGCTCCGGATGGCGGGCGAGATCGCTGATCCGCCCGAGCCCGAGGCGCTGCGCGAGGTCCGTGCGGACGGCCAGCGCGTACGTGTTCTCGAACCCGAGCGGGTCGCTGATGGTGAGCCCGCGCGCACGGAGCCCGGCGCGGATCGCCTCCACCGAGTCGATCGACGCGTCCTTGAGGATCGCGCGGCTGATCGTACCGGTGTACTCGGGATAGAGATCGACGCTGCCGTGGGCGACGGCCCGGTAGGCGATGCCCGTCCCGCCGAGCCCCACGCGGCGCTCGACGCGCACCTCCCCCGTCGCCTCCAGCACCTGGGCGGCGATCTCCGCGACCACGTAGCTCTCCGTGAACGATTTCGAGCCCACCCGCACGACGCCGGCGGCGTGGACTGGAGCGGCGAGGGCGAGGGCGAGCGCCACGAGCCCGGCGGCGTGCACGCCTAGAGGTACTCCCGCAGCTCGGGCGGCGGCGCCTGGGCGACGAGGAACTCGGTGACGAACGGCTCCACCGGCTTGCGCGCCAGCTCCGCGAACGTCCCCTGCTGCACGACCCGGCCGGCGCGCAGCAGCGTGATCGTCGAGCCGAACAGCACGGCCTCGCGGACGTCGTGGGTGACGAGCACGACGGTCTTGCCGAGCGCGGCGAACAGACGGCGCAGCTCGGCTTGCAGGTCGGCCCGTACGATGGGGTCGAGCGCGCCCAGCGGCTCGTCGAGCAGCAGCAGCGGTGGATCGAGCACGAGCGCGCGCATGAGCCCCACGCGCTGGCGCTGGCCGCCGCTCAGCTCGGCCGGATACCGGAGCAGCATCGCCGCCTCGAAGCCGACCAGCTCCGTCAGGACGCGCACGCGCTCGGCGATGCGCCCGCGCGGCCAGCCCACGGCCTCGCCCGGCAAGCTCACGTTGCCGCCGACGGTCAGGTGCGGATAGAGCCCGCCCTCCTGGACGACGTAGCCCACGCGCCCGACCAGGTGCCGGCGCGCGCCGGACGTGACGGCGACGCCGTCGATCAGCGCCTCGCCGGCGTCGGGCTCGACCAGGCCGAGGAGCACGCGCAGCAGCGTCGACTTGCCCGAGCCGCTGGAGCCCAGCAGCACGTGGGTCGTGCCCGGCCCGACGTCCAGCGAGACGTCGTCGAGGGCGACCGTCGCGCCGTACCGCTTGCTCACGTGGCGGACCGCGATCATCCGCGCCGATACTACGTCAGGGCAGGTAGAGCCGCGTGAAGTGATCGTCGATCACCTCGCCGTCGGCGCTGACGGTAAAGTTGGACGTGATCAGGCCGCGGGCTCCGGTGAAGGCGCCGTCGCCGCCGGTGATGGTCCACAGCACGCCTCCGACGACCCAGCCCGTCCGCGGCGCCGCCGCCACCCATCCGCGCCCGATCGTCTCGAACGCCACCGTTCCGGCGGAGCCATAGGCGATCGTGCCGTCCTCGACGAAGCTGTCGTCGCCGAAGCGCTCCACGCGCGACTTCAGCACCGCCGACTCGCCGGCCACCGCATCGACTTGGGCGCGCACGCCCTCGCCCCCCAGCACCGTCGAGAGCGTCTGGCTCGGCGCCGTGCTTCGCGCCTGCCGCTTGCTCTCCGACCCCGGCACCGGCCCCGCATGACCTCTGAATTCCAGCGCAAACACCAGCTCGCGCATGGCTCAGAACACGATCAGTCCGCGCGCCAGCTCGCCGGCCGCCAGCGCGCGGAACGCCTCGTTGGCCTCGTCGAGGCCGTAGCGCCGCGTGATGAGCTGGTCGACCTTCAGCTTGCCCGCCAGGTAGAGATTCACCAGTCGCGGCAGGTCCTCGCGCGTGCGCGCGCCGCCGTAGCTGCTGCCGCGGATCACGCGCTCGCCCGTCACCAGCGGCCGCACGTCCATCGGCACCGTGGCGCCGGTCTCCGGCACGCCGATGAGCACGCAGGTGCCGCCGGGCGCGAGCGCGTCGATGGCCTGGCTCACCGCGCGCGTGTCGCCCACCGCGACGAACGTGTAGTCGGCGCCGAGACGCGTGATCCGGCGGATCACGGCCACGGGGTCCTCGCGGGCGGCGTCGATCGTGTGGCTGGCGCCCAGTCCGCGCGCGTGCTCGAGCTTGGCGGCCTTGACGTCCACCGCGATGACCGGGTGGGCCGCGACGAGCGCGCCCCCCTGCACCACGTTGAGCCCGACGCCACCCACGCCGAACACCGCCATGCTGGCGCCCGGCGGCACCGCGGCCGTGTTGATCACGGCGCCGACGCCGGTCATCACCGAGCAGCCGATCAGCGCCGCCCGGTCGAGCGGCATGCTCCTGTCGATCCGGATCGCGCACGACTCGTGCACGACCGTCTGCGACGCGTAGGTGGCGACGTGGCCGTAGTGGTAGACGGGACGGCCGCGCAGCGACATCCGCGTGGTGCCGTCCGGGAGCACGCCGCGCCCGGGCTGGCGGCGCTCGCACAGGTTCGGCCGGCCGATCACGCAGTAGTGGCAACGGCCACACGTGGGAGCCCAGGAGAGAATCACCGGATCGCCGGGCACCAGGCCGTCCACACCGGGACCGACCTCTTCGACCACGCCGGCGCCTTCATCGCCGAGCACGATCGGCACCGGCACGCCCTTCCACGAGCCGTCGGCGGCGTGCAGGCATGAATGACAGACCCCGCTGGCGACCATGCGCACGAGCACTTCACCGGTACGTGGCGACTCCAGCTCCAGGTCTTCGATGCCGAGCGGCTTGCCCTGCTCGTAGAGTACCGAGGCTCGCATGACGGCTCCTTCAGGCGCTGTAGCGGATGCGCGGGTCGAGATAGCCGTACAGCACGTCGACGGCCAGGTTGACGGCCATGAACATCACCGCGATGAAGAGGATGGTCGACTGCGTGAGCGGATAGTCGCGCTGGTAGATCGACCACAGCACCAGCCGCCCGACGCCGGGCAGCGTGAACACCTCCTCGACAACGACGGTGCCGCCGAGCAGAATGCCGACCTGCAGCCCCGCCACCGTCACGATCGGGATCAGCGCGTTCTTGAGCGCGTGCTTGAGGATCACCAGGCGACCGGCGAGGCCCTTGGCCAACGCGGTGCGGATGTACTCCGCTCGCAGGACGTCCAGCATGCAGCTGCGCGTGGTGCGCGCGATGTTGGCCGCGCTGGCGGTGCCCAGGCACAGCGCCGGCAGCAGCATGATGGTGAGGTTGCGCCGCGGGTCGGTGAAGAAGTCCACCCACACCACCGGTGGCATCCAGCGCAGGTAGATCGAGAAGAACAGGATCAGCATCGTCCCCTGCCAGAACACGGGCACCGACAGGCCCAGCAGCGTGCCCACCCGGGCGACGTTGTCGATCGCCTGGTCCCGGCGCGTGGCCGACAGGATCCCCGCCGGGATGCCCAGCAGCATCGCGAAGCCGACGGCCAGCGTCGTGAGCTCGATCGTCACCGGCAGCCGCTCGAGGATCAGCGCGACGACCGGCTTGCCCGTGCGCCACGAGGTGCCGAGGTCGCCCCGGGCGAGGCCGCCGAT
>JBGPZN010000284.1:0-4857 GCA_041493815.1 Methylomirabilia bacterium | reverse complement strand
GGCTCCTCGCAGCGCAGCAGCGCCATGATGGCGTCGAGCGACTCGTCCATGCGGGGGCGCTGGGTCACCGGCTCGATGCCCATCATGTAGGCGTCGGAGACGAGCGCGCCGGGACCGCAGCCGAGCATGGCGCGGCCGCGCGTCATGTGGTCGAGCTGCACGAAGCGCTGGGCCACCAGGAACGGATGGTGGTAGGGCAGACTCGTCACGCCCGAGCCGAGCATGATGTGCTTGGTGCGCTGGGCGGCGGCGCCGATGAAGATCTCCGGCGAGGCGATCAGCTCCCAGCCGGCCGAATGATGCTCGCCGATCCACACCTCGTCGTAGCCGAGGTAGTCCAGCCACTCGATCAGCTCCATGTCGCGGTCGAGGGCCAGCGTGGGGTTCTCGCCGACGCGGTGGAACGGCGCCAGGAAGATGCCGAACTTCATACCTTTGTGGGCCATGAGGTCTCCGGGGTGGATCGGTTAGCCGGCTGGCTCGCCCGCGTTGACCGCGAGGACCTGGCCGGAGATGTTGCGCGCCGCCGGGCTGCACAGGAACGCCGCCGCCGACGAGATGTCGGTCGCCGTCGCCATCCGCTTGAGGGGCGAGCGCTCGAGCATCGCCTTGCGCATGGCTTCCGGCGTGATGCCGCGCACGCGGGCCTGGCCCTCGATGACGCTGTCGATGCGATCGCCCTCGATGGCGCCGGGGGCCACGCAGTTGACTGTGATGTTGAGCGGCGCCAGCTCCAGCGCCATGCCGTAGGTCATCCCCACCTGGCCGGCCTTGGCCGAGCAGTAGCCGATGCGATAGGGCAGGCCGCGCCGCCCGGCGCCCGAGGAGATGTTCACGATGGCGCCGCCGCCCGCCTTGATCATCTCCGGCACGAGGAAGCGGATGCACATGTACGAGGACGTCAGGCACGAGTTGATCGTGTAGAACCAGTCCTCCTCGGTGTACTCCTGCACAGGCTTGGTGACGCCGCCGTCGCCGGCGTTGTTGACCAGCGTGTCGATCTTGCCGAAGGCCTTCAGCCCCGCGGCGACGATCTTCTTGACGTCGGCTTCCTTGGCGGCGTCACCGGTGACGGCCACTGCGCGGCCGCCGGCCTTGGTGACCAGCGTGGCCGTCTCGTCCACCAGCGCGCCCGAGCGGGCGGCGCAGACCACCGCCGCGCCCTCCTTGGCGAACAGCTGGCTCATGACCCGCCCGATGCCCTTGCTCGCGCCCGTGATCACCGCGACCTTGCCGTCGAGTATCCCCATGCGAAGGATGATACTTGACACCCGCCAATCGCGCGCGGAAAGTCACGCCATGACAGCCGATAGCGAGTCACTCATTCAGAACCTGGATCGGGCCGTGAACGAGGTGCTGGCGTACTTCGCGGGGCCGGGACGGACCAGCACCGCCCGGGTCGACCGCTGGCAGGGTCGCGACGTCCTGCAGCACTTTCTCTACTTCCACGACGCCACCGCATGGGGGATCCAGTCGGCCGCCATGGGTGGGGCCCTGTGGCTGCTGCCCGCCGACGCCGACACCATCAACGAGGTCTGTCGCCGCCTGCACGAGCACGAGAGCTTCGACGAGCTGCTCGTCCAGCTCCGGTTGTCACACGCCCGCCTGGTCGAGGCCGCCCGGCGATCGCCCGACCTCGACCGGCCATGCTTCCGGCGCGCCAGCGGCGAGGTGATGACGGGCCGCCAGCGGCTGGAGCTGCTCGCCCATCACTGGCGCGAGCACGTGGCCGAGCTGCAGGCGGCCGACGCGAAGCGCTGACTCCACCGCCATGCGCATCGAGGGCATCGAGGCCATCGCGATCGACATCCCGCTGCGGCGGAACTTCGGCGGGAGCACGTACGCCGTGCTCAAGCGCTCCACGATCGTCACCCGCCTGCGCACGGACGCCGGCCTCGTCAGCGAGGTCTACAACGGCGACAACCGCGAGCACGGCGGGGAGCTGGTGCGGTTCATCCACGAGGCGCTGGCGCCCCGCGTGAAGGGGCTCAGCATCTTCGAGGGCGAGCGGATCTGGGAGGCGATGTTCGCGCTGGGCCACACCAGTCGCAGCCGCAAGGTCCTGATGGAAGCGATCGCCTGCGTGGACTGCGCGGTGTGGGACGTGGTCGGCAAGGCCCGCGGCCTCGGCGTGTGCGAGCTGCTCGGCGGCGGACGGCGCGCGCTGCCGATCATCTCGATCGGCGGCTATTACATGGAGGGCAAGACGCTGGCCGACATCGGCCGCGAGATGGAGGCCTACCGCCGCGCGGGCATGGCCGGGTGCAAGTTCAAGGTCGGCGGGCTGGCGCCCGAGGAGGACGCCCGGCGCGTGGAGGCCGCGCGCCGCGCCGCCGGCGACGACTTCGTCCTCGCCGCCGATGCCAACTGCGCCTGGTCGGTCGAGGAGGCCGTGCGCTTCGCGCGGCTCGTCGAGCCGCTGGGCATCGCGTGGTTCGAGGAGCCGTGCCACTGGTACGACGACGCCGCGATGATGGCGCGGGTGCGCCAGGCCACGCGCATCCCGATCACTGCCGGCCAGAGCGAGATCACCAGCCACGGCGTGCGCCGCCTGCTCGACGCCGGCGCCGTCGACCTGGTGAACGTGGACGCCTCGGAGTGCGGCGGCGTCACCGAGTGGCGCCGCGCCGCCGCGTTGTGCGCCCCCGCCGGCGTGCGCATGGCCCACCACGAAGAATCGCAGATCGCCCAGCACCTGCTGGCCGGCGTGCCGCACGGGACGTACGTCGAGTGCTTCGCGGATCCCGAGCGCGATCCGGTCTGGCAGGCGATGTGGGCGAACCGGCCGGCGCCGAAGAACGGGATGATCGAGCTGTCGCCGGGGCCGGGATTCGGCGTGGTGCTCGACGAGGCGATGGTTCGGAAGTATCGCGCCCCTCAGGCCTGACGCCGCTCGGCCAGGAGCAGGCCGGCGGCGGTGATCACGACCGCGGCCGCGCTCAGGGCCAGCGACCAGTGCACGTTGATGATCGCGCCGAGCACGCCGACGGTGAGGCCGCTGCCGGCGCGCAGGCCCAGGATGGCGGTGTTGAATAGGCCGACGACGCTGCCGCGCACGCGCGGCGGCGCCAGCGTCTGCACCAGCGTCTGGGCGATGGACGTGAACGCCAGGTTGAACACGCCCGCCAGCACCAGGAGCGCCACCGCGAGGGGATAGCTGCCGGCGACCGCGAACAGCCCCATCGTCACGCCCCAGGCGCCCGCGCAGACGATCGCCGTGCGCGCGCCGGGCCGCACGACCTCCACCGTCTCCAGGAGCACGGTGCCCGCCAGCGCCCCCGCCGCGTTGCCGGCCAGCAGGATGCTGTACCAGAGGCCCGCCTCGTCGGAGCCGAGATCGTGGGCGTACTCCGGCATCTGCGCCTGGAACGCGTTGCCCACGAAGAACGAGGTGATGCCCCCGAGCGCGATCATCGTCACCAGCCGCCGGTCGGCCCGCACCTGGCCGAACAGCCGCCACGCATCGGCCAGCCCCATGCGCGCGCGGCGCGGCTGGCCGGTGGCGTGCGCGTGGCCGGTGTAGGACGCGCGGGCGAGAAAGATCGAGAACGGCACGTAGATGGCGACGTTGGCGAGCAGCCCCCAGGCCGGACCCAGCGCCAGCATGAGCCCACCGCCCACCGCGGGCCCGAGCAGGATCGCCAGGTACCGGCTGCTCGCGTTGAGGCGGATCGCGCTCGGCAGATGGTGGGGACCGACCATGTCGTGGATGATCAGCTGCGCCGCCGGCGCGCCGATCACGCCGGCGGCGCCGTGCAGGAGCAGGATCACGACGGCGTGCCAGACCCGCAGCGTCCCGGTGAGGAAGAGCACGCCCCAGGCGATCGAGGCCGTCATGAAGAGCGCTTGCGACACCTGGATCAGCTTGCGGCAGTCGTAGCGGTCGGCCAGGGCCCCGGCGTGGAACGAGAAGAGCAGGAACGGCACCCAGTGGCTGATGACGGCGAAGCCGCCGAGCGTCGGCGAGTGGAACGTCTGGAACATGACCCAGTAGCTGATGACGTGCTCGATGTTGTCCGCCGTCATCGCCATGAGGCCGAGCGCGAAGTAGCGCCGGTAGTCGGGGGTGTGCAGGGCCGCGAAGCGAGGGAGGGATGTCACGGGGCCGGGCGAGCGAGCAGTCACCGTCGCGATCGTACCATCCGACCCGGAGGGTGTTGGCTGACTTCATGCTGGCGAAGCCGACCGGGCACCGTTAGACTTCCCCCGTGCCCGTGATTGCCGGCACCTCGGCCGCACGACTGCTCTGGTACCTCGTCTGGACCTACGTCCTCGCCTCGGCGGCCGCCGTCGCGGTCACCTTCTTCCTGGTCCTGCTGGGGTTCGAGTTCACGCTGCGCCAGTGGGGCCTGTTCCTGAGCATCGCCGCTCTCGTGATTCCCTGCTACACGCTGCCCGACATCTACATGATCGCCCGCCACATCCGGCCCATCACGACGGTGCTGCGGGCGCTCGATCGCGGTGAGCGGCCCTCCTCCGCGGACGCCTCGCGGGCGATCGTGCGCGCGCTCAACCTGCCGTTCTTCTCGTTCCTGCGCGTCACGCTCTTCCACGGCCCGGCCGCCGCGCTCTTCGCGGGCCTCGGGCTCTACGCCGCCAACCACCTGGCCGACGGGGGCTTCGCGCCCTGGCAGGTCGTCGGCCTCATCCTCACCATCTTCCTCTTCGCCTCGCCGGCCCACGCGATCTCCGAGTTCTTCGTCATCGCCAAGAAGGTGATGCCCCAGGTCGAGCGGCTGTGGACCTTCTGCGATCGGGTCGAGCTGGAGGACCAGCGGCAGGTCATCTCGATCCGGCTGCGCAGCAAGCTCCTGTACCTGTCGATCTTCTTGAACTCGCTGCCGCTGTTGTTCTTCG
>JBGPZN010000453.1:0-3185 GCA_041493815.1 Methylomirabilia bacterium | reverse complement strand
TGCGCGCCCCGCTCGCCCGGCTGCGCTGAGCCGATCGGACACCCGCTACGCGGCGGCCGACTTCACCTCGCGCGCGAGGCGCTCCATGGCGCGCGTCATCGCCGGCACGCCGGCGCGCGGCAGATCGAACGTCATCCAGGCGGCACCGAGCGATCTGACGCGGCGGATGTCGGACGCCACCTCGCCGACCGAGCCCTGGAACGCCACGCGGCCGCTGCCCTTCGGCGCGTCCGTCAGGTCGAGCGCGTTGCGGGGTGCGAGACCGACCGCGTCGCGCCGGCCGCCCCGGCTGGCGAGGTCGCGCACCGTCGCGTAGCCCTTCTCGATGTCGTCGAGGCTCAGCGCCAGCGGGTGCCACGCGTCGCCCAGCTCCGCGCACCGGCGTACGGCGGGGCTCGACACGGCGCCGGGGGAGCCGCCGACCCAGATCGGCGGATGCGGGCGCTGGGCCGGGCGCGGTGAGAAGGTCGCGCCACTGAAGCTCACGTACTGGCCCTTGTACTCCGGGATGTCGGCCGCCCACGCCGCCTTGATCGCCTTGATGTAGTCATCGCTCAGGCGCCCGCGCTCGTGGAACGGCAGCTTCAGGTCCACGAACTCCGCCTCGTCCCAGCCCACGCCCACGCCGAAGATGAACCGTCCACCCGACGCCTGGTCGACGGTGGCCGCCGCCTTGGCCGTGACGAGCGCGTTGCGGTAGGGGAGCACGATGACGCTGGCGCCGAGCTGAATGTGCCGCGTGCGACCCGCGAGATAGCCGAGGAGCGAGAACGGATCCGGCCAGTGGCCGCCGTAGTGCTGGGTCGTGGCGGGCTTGGCAAGGATGTGATCGGGGACGAAGACGCCGTCCAGACCGAGCTCCTCGGCCCGCGTCGTCAACGACTCCGCCTCGGCGATGGTCAGCTGCCAGATCGGGAGGACGACTCCGTATTTCATGGTGCTGGCCTACCGGGCGGCCGGCGCCGCCGGGCGCAGGACCTCGTCCCACGGCCCCGGGAATCGGCCCTTCTCGTCGTCGCGCGCTCCCGTGAAGGGCTGCTCCCGCTTCCACTCGCTGCGCGGCAGCTCGTAGTAGACCTCGAGGCCGTTGCCGTCGGGATCCGAGAAGTACACGCCGATCGAGACGGTGTGGTCGGCGACGTGGAGCGGAATCCCCTTGGCCTTGAGCCGCTGATAGATCTCGGCGAGGTCGTCGAGGCTCGCCATGCGCCAGGCGACGTGGTTCAGCCCCACCTGGCCCTTCTGGGGCCCGAGCGCGTCGTCACCGACCTCGAAGAGCGCGATGTCGTGCGCGTGCCCCGGGTCGCAGGCCAGGAACGCGGCGCGCAGTTTTCCCGTCTCCTGCACGTAGGCCTTGTCCTGGGTGTGCAGTCCCAGCAGATCGGTGTACCAGCGGAGCGACCGCTCCGCGTTGCGCACGTAGACGTTGACGTGATCGAGGGCCGCGGGCTTGTACGCCATGTCGCACTCTCCTGCCAGGAGGATCGAACCGGGAGCAGTATAGCGCGCCGGGGTCGCCTCAGCGCGCGGTCACCGCGCGCCGCCGGTGACGGCCAGGTGGCGCAGGGCGTGGTCGACCAGGACCAGCGTCGTCATCGCCTCGACCATCGGCACCGCGCGCGGCAGCACGCAGGGGTCGTGGCGGCCGCGGCCGGTGATCGTCGCCTCCTCGCGGGCGACGCTGACCGTGTGCTGCTCGCGCATGATCGTGGCGGTCGGCTTGAACGCCACGCGGAAGTAGATCGTCTCGCCGTTGGTGATGCCGCCCTGCACGCCGCCGGAGCGGTTCGTGCGGGTGCGGACGCGCGCGCCATCCATGTAGAACTCGTCGTTGTGCTGGGAGCCGCGCAGGTCGGTGCCGGCAAACCCGGAGCCGATCTCGAACCCCTTGCTGGCCGGCAGGCTCATCACGGCCTTGGCGAGATCGGCCTCCAGCCGGTCGAACACCGGCTCGCCCCAGCCGGTCGGGCAGCCGCGCACGGCGCAGGTGACGATGCCACCCAGCGAGTCGCCGTCCTTGCGCGCGGCCTCGACCGCCGCGATCATCCGCTCGGCCATCGACAGGTCGGGGCAGCGGATCGGCGTGAGATCGACCTCGTCGCGCGTCACCCGCTCGGGGTCGCACGCCACGCTGAGCGCGCCGACCTTCGAGACCCAGGCGACGACGGTCACGCGGTAGCGCTCGGCCAGCAGCTTGCGGGCGATGGCGCCGGCGGCCACGCGGCCGGCGGTCTCGCGCGCGCTGGTGCGGCCGCCGCCGCGCCAGTCGCGGATGCCGTACTTGGCCTCGTAGGTGTAGTCGGCGTGGCTCGGGCGGTACTTCTCCATGACCTCGCGATAGTCGCCGGGGCGCATGTCGGCGTTGGGGATGAGCATGCTGATCGGCGTGCCGAGCGTGCGGCCCTCGAAGACGCCGGAGAGGATCTGGACGGTGTCGGTCTCCTTGCGCTGCGTCGTGATCGCGCTCTGGCCGGGGACGCGGCGGTCGAGGTCGGGCTGGATGTCGGCCTCGGAGAGCTGCAGGCGGGGGGGGCAGCCGTCCACCACGGCACCGATGCCGGCGCCGTGCGACTCACCCCACGTCGTCACGCGGAAGAGCTGGCCCCAGGTATTGCCCACGCGACGAGGATACTCCAGTCGCCACCGTTTACGGGCTCAGCGCGATGGCGAACGTCGTCGCGTAGCCCGGCCCGCTCGTCGCCGGCGTCACGGTGAGCTGGCGGCCGCCGTGCCGGTAGAGGCCGTCGCCGTCGTTGCGCAGGCGGCGCTGGCCGCGGCGCGCGTAGGGTTCGAGCGCGTGGACGCGGTCGGTGACGGCCTCGTCGAAGTAGATCTGCGAGGTGAACTCCTGGCCCGGGGCTGTGCGGATCTTGAAGTGGATGTGGACGGCCCGGCCCTGGTACCACCCGGGATAGATCGTGGTGAACCGGGCGGCGCCGGCGGCGTCGGTCGTCTGGTAGCCGCGCAGGAACTTCCGGCCCACCGTGCTGCCGCCCGGGTCCTGCACGTCCGAGTAGGCGCCGAGGGCGTCGCAGTGCCAGACATCCACGAGCGCGCCGGCGAGGGGGGCGCAGGCGCCGTTGCCGATCCGCGAGACGTTGAACGCCAGGTCGAGGACCGCGCCTGGCCGCAGCTCGCCGCTGGCCGGATCCGCGCGGATGTCGGAGCGCTGCAGGCGCTCGTCG
>JBGPZN010000037.1:0-13588 GCA_041493815.1 Methylomirabilia bacterium | reverse complement strand
GTTCGGCATCGGGAGGACCGCTGAGTCGGCCGGCCGGCGCAGTACCGGCGCAGCGTCGGCAGGGGCGTCATTCATCTTATCGGAGGGCCTAAGCCGAGGCAAGGGATATCGCCCGCTTAGCCCGCGTCCATCTCATGAGGATGCTTGAGCGCGCCCACCGGTGGCAGATTGAGCACAGCCTCCGGAAACAGGCCGGCCAGCCAGCGGATCACATCGCTCACCGTGACGACGCCGAGCGGCCGCCGCTCGGCGTCCACGAGCGGCACCGTGCGATACCCGGCCACGCTCATGGAGTGCACCGCGTACGCCACGCGATCGCCGGGCCCCAGCGCCGCGGGATCGCGCGTCATGACCGCGCCCAGCGCCGTCTGCCGCGGGTCGCGGCCCAGGCCGGCCACGCGAGTAAGCACGTCGCGCTCGGTGAAGATCCCGGCCAGGCGCCCGTCGGCGTCGATCACAAGCACACCGGCCTGGCGGTGCGCGAGCATGCGCTCGATCGCCTCCTGAACGGTGGCGGTCTCGCCCAGGCACACGGGTTCGGCGGGGCCGAGGACCGCGATCGTGTCGTTCAGGAGCGCGCCGCGGATCTCGTGTAGATCGCGCTCGACCATGGTCGGGTCGATGTCGTCGAAGTCGGCCATCACGTCCCCCTCCTGACGCCCTAGGCCGGCGCGGTGGCGCGTGGGCGCTCGCGGGCGGGCATGCGCGGCGCGTCGCTCACCTCGTGCAGCATCTGCACGAACCGCTCGGCCGTGGGCGTCAGCGGCTTCTGCCGCCGGTACACGATTCCCACCGGCCGCACGAGATCGGGCATGGCCACGTGCACGGCGGCCAGCGTCTTGATCGACGCCTCCTTCTCCACCGTGTGACGGGGCAGGATGCTGATCCCGGCGGCGATGATGATCGCCTGCTTGATCGTTTCGATGTTGTCGAACTCCATGACGGTGTTCACGCGCACGTTGTGCTGGCGCAGCGCCCGGTCGATGGCCTTGCGGATCGTCAGTCCGGGGTCGAAGGCCACGAAGGCTTCGCCGGCGAGCTCGGCCGGCATCACGACCCGCTGGCGCGCGAAGCGGTGGCTCGGATGGCACACCAGCGCCATGGGCTCCTCGCGCAGCGGCACCACGCGGAGCGCCCGCTCCGCCGGTGGATACGACATGATGCCGATGTCGACCTCGCCGGTGAGGACCGCCTCGACCACCTTGTGCGGGTGCAGGCACTCGAGCTGCACGCGCGCTTCCGGGTAGAGCGACATGAACTGCTGCATCGGCCGACTCATATCGTGCAGCCCCACCGAGTAGATCGCGGCCACGCGCACCGTGCCGTCCACGCGGGCCTTGACCGCCGCCACCTCGGTCTTGGCCTTCTCCCACGACTCGAGGATCCCGCGGGCGGCGCCGTAGAACGCCTCACCCTCCCGGGTGACGACGAACGGCCGCTTGGTGCGATCGATCAACACCACCCCGAGCTGCGTCTCGAGCTGCTGGACCGACTGGCTGGCCGCCGACTGGGAGACGAAGTTCTGCTCGGCGCCGCGGGAGAACGATCGCAGGCGGACCACGTCGCAGTACAGGCGCAGCGTCTCCAGGTGCACGGGCGGAGTCTACACCATTAGCCGTACTGATACCCGGAATATGAATTTTCCGTAATGACTAATGCTGAGCGCGCGAGTAGTATCGTGCAACTCTTCACAAGACTGACCACGAGATGACCGCCATCAGAGGGGATGCAGCGATGCAGCAGCAGGGCCTCTACGATCCCGCCTACGAGCACGACTCCTGCGGCGTCGGCTTCGTCGTGGACATCAAGGGGCAAAAGTCGCACGCCATCGTGGGCAAGGCGCTCCAGGTCCTCATGAACCTCCTGCACCGCGGGGCCTGCGGCTGCGAGCCCAACACGGGGGACGGCGCCGGCATCCTCGTGCAGATGCCCGACCGGTTCCTGCGCCGCGAGTGCGCCCGCCTGGGCCTGGCGCTGCCGCCGGCCGGCGAGTACGGCGCCGGGCTCGTCTTCCTCCCCCGCGAGCCGATGCAGGCCGACAAGGTGCGGGCGCTGCTGCACTCGATCGTGGAGGAGGAGGGCCAGCGCCTGCTCGGCTGGCGCGACGTCCCCACCGACGACGGGTTGCTCGGGGCCAGCGCGGTCTCGGTCGAGCCGACCATCAAGCAGGTCTTCGTCGGCCGCGGGCCGGCCGTGCGGGATCGCACGCAGTTCGAGCGCAAGCTCTACGTGATCCGCCGGCTGTTCGAGAAGGCCATGATCGGGCTCGACATCCCCGAGAAGACCTTCGCCTACATCCCGAGCCTGTCGTGCGACACGCTCATCTACAAGGGCATGCTGAGCGCCGACCAGATGGAGCCGATGTACCCCGACCTGGTCGACCCCGACTTCGAGTCGGCGCTGGCGCTGGTCCACCAGCGGTTCAGCACCAACACGTTCCCGTCGTGGCCGCTGGCCCATCCCTACCGGTACGTCGCGCACAACGGCGAGATCAACACGCTGCGGGGCAACATCAACTGGATGCGCGCGCGCGAGGCCCTGTGCCGCTCCGAGGTGCTGGGCGACGACCTCAAGAAGGTGCTGCCGGTCACCCGCGACGGGCTCAGCGATACGGCGACGTTCGACAACGTGCTCGAGTTCCTGGTCATGAACGGCCGCTCGCTGCCCCACGCCATCCTCATGATGATTCCCGAGCCGTGGCAGAACCACGAGTCGATGAGCCACGACCGGCGCGCCTTCTACGAGTTTCACGCCTCGCTGATGGAGCCGTGGGACGGCCCCGCCTCGATCGCCTTCACCGACGGAACCGTCATCGGCGCCGTCCTCGACCGCAACGGCCTGCGGCCCTCGCGCTACTACGTCACCACGGACGGCCTGGTCGTCATGGCCTCCGAGGTCGGCGTGCTGGACATCCCGCCCGAGCACATCGCGCTCAAGGAGCGGCTGCACCCCGGCAAGATCTTCCTGGTCGACACCGCCCAGGGCCGGATCATCGACGACGAGGAGATCAAGGCGCGGCTGGCCGCCGAGCATCCCTACGCCGCCTGGCTCCGCGACAACGCGGTGCGGCTTGCCCACCTGCCCGATCAGCCCCTGCCGCCGGTGGACCACGACACGGTGCTCGCTCGCCAGATCGCCTTCGGCTGCACGCACGAGGACCTGCGCCTGCTCCTGGGACCGATGGCCAAGAACGGCGAGGAGCCGATCGGCTCCATGGGCACCGACACCGCGCTGGCCGTGCTGTCCGACCGCCCGCGGCCGCTCTACGACTATTTCAAGCAGCTCTTCGCCCAGGTGACGAACCCGCCGCTCGACCAGATCCGCGAGGAACTGGTGACGTCGATGGAGTCGACGATCGGCCCCGAGCGCAACCTGCTCAAGCCGGAGCCGGAGTCGTGCCGGCAGATCGTCATCCCCGATCCCGTGCTGTCGAACGAGGAAGTGGCCAAGGTCCGTCACGTGGAGCACCCGTGGTTCCGCTCGATCACGCTGCCGATGCTCTACCCCGTGGCCGACGGTGCCGCCGGCCTCGAGCGCGCGCTGGCCGACCTGCAGGCCCGCGCCAGCGACGCCATCGCCGCCGGCCACAACATCGTCGTCCTCTCCGACCGGGGCATCACGCGCGAGCGCGCGGCCATCCCGAGCCTGCTGGCCACCGCCGCCGTCCACCACCGCCTCGTGCAGCGCGGCGAGCGGACGCGCTGCGGGCTCGTCGTGGAGACGGGCGACGCGCGCGAGGTCCACCACATGTGCCTGCTCATCGGCTACGGCGCCGGCGCCGTGAACCCGTGGGTGGCGTTCGAGACGCTCGACGACATGATCGGCCAGGGGCTGCTCACCGGCGTGGACCGGGCCCAGGCCATCCGCAACTACGTCAAGGCGCTGAACAAGGGGATCCTCAAGGTCATGGCCAAGATGGGGATCTCCACGCTGCAGAGCTACTGCGGCGCCCAGATCTTCGAGGCCATCGGCCTCAACCGCGGCGTGATCGACCGCTACTTCACCGGCACCGCCTCGCGCGTGAGCGGCATCGGCATCGAGGTGATCGCCGAGGAGGTGCGCCGCCGCCACGACGACGCCTTCCCCACCCGGCCGGCCGGTCGCGCCGACCTCGACTGGGGCGGCGAGTACCAGTGGCGCCGCGACGGCGAGTACCACCTGTTCAACCCCGACACCGTCTTCAAGCTGCAGCACGCGACGCGGTCGGGCCAGGCGCGCATCTTCCGCGAGTACACGAAGCTGGTCGACGACCAGAGCCGCCGGCTCGCCACGCTGCGCGGCCTCATCGAGCTGAAGCCGGCCGGCGCGCCGGTGCCGCTGGCGGAGGTGGAGTCGGTCGAGGCGATCCTCACCCGCTTCGCGACCGGCGCCATGTCGTACGGCTCGATCGGCCAGGAGGCCCACGAGACGCTCGCCATCGCCATGAACCGCATCGGCGGCAAGTCCAACACCGGCGAGGGCGGCGAGGACCCGGCGCGCTACCGGCGCGATCCCAACGGCGACTGGCGGCGCAGCGCGATCAAGCAGGTCGCCTCGGCGCGTTTTGGCGTGACCAGCGAGTACCTGGTCAACGCCGATGACCTCCAGATCAAGATGGCCCAGGGCGCGAAGCCGGGAGAAGGCGGTCAGCTCCCCGGCCACAAGGTCTACCCGTGGATCGCCAAGGTCCGTTTCGCGACGCCGGGGGTGGGCCTCATCTCGCCGCCGCCGCATCACGACATCTACTCGATCGAGGACCTGGCCCAGCTCATCCATGATCTGAAGAACGCCAATCCAAGAGCGCGGATTCACGTGAAGCTCGTGGCCGAGGTCGGTGTCGGCACCGTCGCCGCCGGCGTGGCCAAGGCCCACGCCGACGTCGTGCTGATCTCCGGCCACGACGGCGGCACCGGCGCCTCGCCCCTGACCTCGATCAAGCACGGCGGCGTGCCGTGGGAGCTGGGGCTGGCCGAGACCCAGCAAGTCCTCGTACTCAACAAGCTGCGCGACCGGATCGTCGTGCAGGTCGACGGCCAGATGAAGACCGGCCGCGACGTCGTCATCGCCGCCCTGCTCGGCGCCGAGGAGTTCGGCTTCTCGACGGCGCCGCTGGTGGTGCTGGGGTGCATCATGATGCGCGTCTGTCACCTGAACACCTGTCCGGTCGGCGTCGCCACCCAGGATCCCGAGCTCCGCGCGCGGTTCACCGGCAAGCCGGAGTTCGTGACGACGTTCTTCCGCTTCATCGCCGAAGAGGTGCGCGAGTACATGGCAGCGCTGGGCTTCCGCTCCATGGCCGAGATGATCGGCCGGGTGGACCGGCTGAACGTCCGGCCGGCGGTCGAGCACTGGAAGGCCAAGGGGCTCGACCTGTCCACGGTGCTCTACGAGCCCGCCATGCCGGCCGACGTCGCCCGCCGCTGCGTGACGGTGCAGGACCATGGGCTCGAGCGTTCGCTCGATGCGACCACGCTCATCCCAGCCTGCCGCGAGGCGATCGAGCACGCCAAGCCGGTCGAGCTGAGCCTGCCGATCCGCAACGTCAACCGCACGGTCGGCACGACGCTCGGCTACGAGATCACCACCCGCTGGGGCGGCGAGGGGCTGCCGGAGGACACCGTCAAGGTCCACTTCCGCGGCTCGGCCGGCCAGTCGTTCGGCGCGTTCGTGCCGCGGGGGGTGACGTTCACCCTCGAGGGCGACGCCAACGACTACTGGGGCAAGGGGCTGTCGGGCGGGCGGCTGATCGTCTTCCCGCCCCGTGAAGCGACGTTCGTGGCCGAGCGGAACATCGTCATCGGCAACGTCGCGCTCTACGGCGCCACCAGCGGCGAGGCCTACGTCCGCGGCGTGGCCGGCGAGCGCTTCGGCGTGCGCAACAGCGGCGTGCACACCGTCGTCGAGGGCATCGGCGACCACGGCTGCGAGTACATGACCGGCGGCCGGGTGGTCGTGCTGGGTCACAGCGGCCGCAACTTCGCGGCCGGCATGTCGGGCGGCATCGCCTATGTCTTCGACGTGGACGGCGACTTCCAACGGCGGTGTAATCTCGGGATGGTCGAGCTGGGGCCCCTGGAGCAGGCCGAGGACATCACGCTCGTGCGGGATCTCATCCGCCGCCACGTCGACTACACCGGCTCGACCTACGCCAACCGGTTCCTCGACGACTGGATCGCCGTGCAGCCGCGCTTCGTCAAGGTGATGCCGAAGGACTACAAGCGCGTGCTGGCGGCCGAGGCGCGCGCGCGCTCCGAGGGCCGCGAGCCGACCTTCGCCGAGCTGGTCGGCGTCACCAGTGGGTAGCGCCGTGGGCAAGGTCACCGGCTTCCTCGAGATCAAGCGCAAGAAGTCGCCGACCCGTCCGGTCGACGAGCGCCTGCACGACTGGAAGGAGGTCTACCTCCCCTTCCCGGACGAAGACTTGAAAAAGCAGGCGGCCCGCTGCATGGATTGCGGGATCCCGTTCTGCCACCAGGGCTGTCCGCTCGGCAACATCATCCCCGACTGGAACGACCTCGTGTACCGCGATCACTGGCGGGACGCGATCGACCGGCTGCACGCGACCAACAACTTCCCGGAGTTCACCGGCCGCCTGTGCCCGGCGCCGTGCGAGGGCTCGTGCGTGCTCGGCATCAACGACGACCCGGTCACGATCAAGGCCGTCGAGGTCCGGATCATCGACCGCGCCATGGACGAGGGCTGGGTCGTGCCGGAGCCGCCGGCCGTGCGGACGGGCAAGAAGGTCGCCGTCGTCGGCTCCGGCCCGGCCGGCCTCGCCGCCGCCCAGCAGCTCAACCGGGCCGGCCACCTGGTGACCGTCCTCGAGCGTTCCGACCGCATCGGCGGCCTGCTGCGCTACGGCATTCCCGAGTTCAAGATGGAAAAGCGCGTCCTTGAGCGGCGCCTGGCCCTGATGGACAAGGAGGGCGTGCTCTTCCGCACCAACGCGGAGGTGGGCCGCACCCCGCGGATGGCCGACCTGCAAGGCGAGTTCGATGCGATCGTCCTGGCCTGCGGCGCCGGCGCCCCCCGCGATCTCCCCTTGCCCGGGCGCGAGCTGGGAGGCATCCATTTCGCGATGGAGTACCTCACCCTGTCGAACAAGCGGTGCGAGGGTGATCAGATCCCCGACGAGCGCTTCATCAGCGCCGAGGGCAAGCGGGTGGTGATCATCGGCGGCGGCGACACCGGCGCCGATTGCCTGGGCACCGTGCACCGTCAGGGCGCGACGTCCGTGCACCAGTTCGAGCTGCTGCCCCGCCCGCCCGACGCCCGCGCCAACGACAATCCGTGGCCACTATGGCCGAACGTCTTCCGGATCTCCTCGGCCCACGAGGAGGGTGGCGAGCGCGTCTACGCGGTCTCCACCCAGCGCTTCCTCGGCGACGCCGAGGGCCGCGTTCGGCAGCTGCAGGCGCTGACGGTCGAGATGACTCGCGAGGGTGGCCGGCTCGACTTCAAGCCCGTCCCCGGCACCGAGTTCACGCTGGACGTCGACCTGGTGCTGCTGGCGATGGGCTTCGTCGGTCCCGAGCGCTCCGGCCCCATCGAGGAGCTGGGGCTCGAGCTCACCGAGCGCGGCAACGTCGCCCGCGACGCGAGCTGGATGACGAGCGCGCCCGGCGTGTTCACGTGCGGCGACATGCAGCGGGGTCAGTCACTGATCGTGTGGGCGATCGCCGAGGGGCGCTCGTGCGCCGCCGGCGTCGACCGCTGGCTGATGGGCAAGACCGACCTGGCGGCCCCGCTGGGTTAGCGGTAGCTCTTCACCGAGGAGGCGATGCACTCCGCGCGCGCCGCCTCCTCGCCGCGCAGCAGCGCCAGCGCCTTCCGGCACGCCTCGCAGCTCGGATACGACCGCGATGCGCCCCGGTGGGCGGCCGTGCCGCGAAACCGTAGCAGGCATTCCCCGGGCTCGGGACCGCGAGCGGTCTGGGGCGGCTCGGGCAACCGCGGCTTCGGCGGCTCGATCGGGCCCTCGGGCACCAGCTGCGAGCGATACTGCTCCGGCACCTGATCGCGCCGGCCCACGTAGTGCACGCCGCCCCGCTCGTCCACCCAGCGGTATCCCACCAGCTGCGCAGCGGCTCCGGTGGCAACGAAGACCAGCCCGAGCGCGAGTGCCCATCCGACCCGGCGCGTCCTCATCGGCATCGTCTCCTTGGGCGGTCAGCGGGGGCGCAGCGGCTCCCCCACGGTCGCCCACCATGGTAGCGCGACCAGGACGATCGCCACCCATGCGACCAGCGTCATCCACAGGCCGAATTTCAGAACCTCGCCCGCGGAGACGTGGCCGCGCTCGTAGATGACCAGCGCCGAGGTGCTCTGGGCCGGGTAGTACACCACCGCGTCGCCGGTGATCATCACCACCAGCGCGCACACGAGCGGGTTCAGACCCGCCTCGCGCCCGACCGACATCGCGATCGGCAGCGCCAGGGCCAGGAACCCCGAGATGTTGGGCACCAGCGCCCGCAACGCCGTCGCCCCCACCATGAGCAGCACCACGGTGCCCAGCGCGCCGCCGCCCAGCGCCGGCAGTCCCCCTACCAGCGACCGCGCGAGCCAGGCCGCGGCACCGCTGGCGCTGAGCACGTGCGCCAGCGAGATCGACGCCGCGATCACGAAGACGTTCGCCCAGCCCACGCCGCGCTCCAGGTCGGCCCACGCCAGCGGCCCCAGGCGCGGGGTGAGCAGCGCGACGAACGCGAGCAGCGCGGGCAGCGCCGGGTCGAGGTGGTGCCAGCCATCGGTGAGCCAGAGCGCCGAGGCCCCGAGGATGACCGCGATCGTGCGCCACTCGGACCCCGACAGCGGTCGGCGGCGCGCCGGCTCTGGCGCCGGCAGCCCGCGGGCGAGGCCCCGGCGATAGAGCGCCCACGTCAGCACGCCGCCGAGCACCAGGATCGTGTAGTACGGCACGGCCATCAGCGCGAACCAGCCCGTCCACGACATCCCACCGATGATGGCCGCGCTCATCACGGGCGTGATGCCCCCCGTCAACAGCGCGGTCGACGCCAGGCGATTGATCGAGGACAGCGCCAGCATCACCGCCTTGGCGATATCGCTTCCGCGCGGCACCCCGGCCAGCGTGAACATCTCGTCGTAGATGTGGATGAGGATGCCCGAGCGCGTGGTGGCCGACGGCAGCACGAACGTCAGCACGGGAAAGGCCAGGACGAGCTGCAGATAGACCGCCAGGCTGCGGCCCCGCGCGCGCTCGAGGATGGCGCGAGCCAGCCGCTCGGCCAGCCCGCTGCGCACGACCGCCACGCCCATCGTGAGCACGCCGATCAGGAAGTAGGGAACCGGGTTCGCGAAGCCCTGCAGCGCCGCCCGCATGGTGGGGGCGGCACCGGTCAGCGCGAGCAGCGTCACGCTCAGCAATGCCGTCACCCCGGGCTCGAGCGCCTCGGTCGTCCACAGCACGATCGTGACGAGCGTGACGACGAGGGCACGCTGACCGGCCAGCGGCAACCCCTCGGTCAGCGGCGGCAGCCACAGCGCCAGCCCCAGCGCGCCGAGCGCGAGCGTGAGCGCCAGCGTCCTCGCCGGCGGGCCGGGGGCAGCGGCCGCGGTCTCGATCCGGCTCATCGGGCGGCTGCATCGTGCCACGCGCGACCGCCGCCCGTCGAGCTACTCAGCTCGGCGTCGCCAGCGCGCGCCGACGTCCCCGTGCCGTCCGGCTCTTGATCTCGCGCCACGCCCAGCCGCACGCGATGAGGCCCGCCACCAGGACGGCGTTGGCCAGCCAGAACCACGGCCAGGCGTTGAAGCGCCAGCCGAGCCATTCCTTCACGAGGGTGTACACGATGATCTGGTGGAAGAAGTAGAGGAAGAGCGCTGTCTGGCCGAGGATCACGAGCCAGGGCAGCCGCCACCGTCGCCGCTCCATCGCCCAGTAGGTGGCGGCCAGCATGAGCAGCACCATGCCCAGCACCCACAGCAGCGCCGCGCCGCGCGGCGTCCAGTGGCGGTTGAGGATGAAGTCGCGCCGCATGCCGAAGGGCATCGGCGTGGCGGCCCACCAGTCGTAGACGAAGAACGCGACGACCATGACGGCGCCCACGGCGCCCGCCACCGCGAGGTACCGCGCCCCGGCCTCGGGACTGCGACGGTGGGTCTGCAGCCAGGTCAAGCCGAGCACGAGTCCGATCAGGACGAGGCTCAGCCATGGCCACGGCGGATAGTCGAAGAACAGGACGAGGCCGATCAGCTCGTGGGCGGCCACGAACCGTGTGAGGGCGGGGAACGCCAGCACGAAGGCGACGTAGCCGGCGCCGGCGGCCAGCAGCAGCGCCCACCGCGCGGCCGGAAAGCGCAGCAACCACATGGCCGGGGCCATCGCGATGATCGCCAGGCCGATCGTCTGTAGAACGCCGCCGCTCAGGATCTTGTCGTGCGGGAACACGAGAACATTCAGCAGGAGGCCGGCCAGCACGATTCGCACGCCGCGCGGCACGAACCGCCGCGCGAGGGCGCCGAGGCTCTCGGGCGTGCCGGAACCCGCGCTCCGCCCCAGTGGCAGGCAGAAGCCGACCAGGAACAGGAACGTCGGTGCCGCTAGCGTTTGCGTGATGTAGATGAGCGCGTAGCGGGGCCGCGTCATGTGGAGGTCGATCCACCAGCGCGCGGTGTGGTTGACGACCATCAGGATCAGGGCGGCCCCCCGCAGGCCGTCCAGATAGGCCAGTCGCGAATCGGTCATCGTCTATCGGAACCCCCAGGAGAAGACGCGCGTCGGCGTGACCTCGATGACGACCGAGTCGGACGGGCTGATCGCCGCCTCCCGCGGATACTGCGGATACTTGAGATAGAGACGCTCGCGCACGCGACGGAACCGAGGGCCCCGCTCGATGAGCCGGGCCCGGCCCTGGATCATGACGCCCTTGAGCGTGCCCCAGTGGTCGGAGTAGAGGTCGACCGTCAGCGTGACGCGCGGGTTCTCGCGCAGGTTCTTCACCTTGCGCCCGTCGTCGCCGGAGGCGAAGTAGATCTTGCCGCCGGCGACGACGTGGCACACGGGCACCAGGTGGGGCACCCCGGCGGCGCCCGCGGTCGCCACCCGGCAGATGCGCTCCCAGGCCACGAAGTCGGCGAGCGTCTTGGTCAGGCGGGTCGGCGCGCGCTTGGCCATCGACGTGACTCCTTCAGCGGCCGGGGGTGACGCAATCGAATGCGGGCTGGTTCACGTGCGGCCTCGGAGGCCGCGACCGTTCCGGGGCCCTAGCGCAGCGGGCTCTGCCAGAGCGCATGGCCCACGAAGAACGGCCCCAGCACGTGGATGTACTGCGACGTCTGCACCGTCTTGCGCATGGCCTGAACCAGGTGCGACAGCGGATGCAATTCGCGGCCGACGAGACCGATCACGAAGTCGTTGTCGTGGGTGTCGAGGCCGTGGCAGGCGAGACGGACGTCGTGGGCGAGGTCGGCCTCGCCATACGCGCGCCCCAGCACGCTGTGCTCGCGGATGACCGCGCCCTGCTCCGCGGGCGAGAGCCGGGCGAAGGCGCCGGTGCGGCGCAGCGGATACCAGATCCCCCACGGCCACGCCGGGTTCAGGGCGGTCCGCCGCGGGCGCCGCAGCAGCCACTCGTCGAGATCCGCCTCGAAGCCGGAGGCGTAGGTCCGGCCGACCATCGTCAGCTCCGGCTTCAGCATCAGCTCGCCGAAGGGACCGGCGTTGAGCAGCTCGCGGAACGGGCCCACGAAGAACGCGGGATCCTCGCTCATGCCCAGCACGGCCACGCCGCGCGGGTCGTGGACGTCGTGATAGAGCACGGCCTCGAGCCGGCTGGCCTCCAGCGCGCGCACCAGCGGCTTGGCGTCGGTGCAGCCGCCGAACGCCTGCAGCTGCACGAACAGCCGGCGATCCGCGCTCTGCTCGTTGGCGCCCCGCTCGCGGACGTCCACCTTGACGTCGTCGCCGGTGCTCACGCTCAACCTCCCCGGGTATGCATCTCGAGGTGCGGATCGCGCTTGAGCCCGGCGATCTGCACGAGCGGCTGCCGGTTGCCCAGCGCCAGGCGATCCTCGGCGCCGCGGTCGGTGCGCGCCCGCCAGCCGCCCGTCACGAGCGCCTTCAGCTCGTCCGGTCCGGCGCCGCCGCGGAACGGCCCCCGCAGGTCGATGCCACGCGTGGCGTAGAGGCACAGGTACCACACGCCGTCGGCCGTCAGCCGGCTGCGGTCGCAGTCGGCGCAGAACGGCACCGTTGTCGACGAGATGATTCCGAACGTCGTGGCGTCCGGCAGCCGGAAGCGGTCGGCCGGCGCCGTCGACGTCTCGATCAGGGGCTCGATGCGGCCGTAGCGGCGCTCGAGGCCCTCGAGCATCTCCTTGCGGCTCACGACCTGCTCGGACGACCACCGCGTGGCGCCGCCCACGTCCATGTACTCGATGAAGCGCACCTCGGCCGGCACTCTCTTGCCGAACTCGATCAGGTCGGCCAGCTCGTCGTCGTTCACGCCGCGGATCACGACCGTGTCGAGCTTGCTGTCGGTGAAGCCGGCCCGCGGGAGGCTGGCGATCCCCTCGAGGACTTGCGCGTGGGTCGAGCGGCTGGTGAGCCGGGCGAAGCGCTGGGGGTCGAGCGTGTCGAGGCTGACGGTCACCCGATGCAGGCCGGCCGCCTTCAGCGCGGGCGCGTGCTCGGCGAGCAGCACGCCGTTCGTCGTCATGGCCAGGTCGCGGATCCTCGGCTTGGCGGCGAGCATCCCGACCAGGCGCGCCATGTCGCGTCGCAGCAGCGGCTCGCCGCCGGTGAGGCGCACCTTGTCGACGCCGAGGTCCAGGAAGACGTCGGTCAGCGCCGCCATCTCGCCGAAGTGAAGGATGTCCTCGCGCGGCAGCCAGACGTACTCCTCCTCGGGCATGCAGTAGCCGCAGCGCAGGTTGCAACGGTCGGTGACCGAGACGCGCAGGTTGCGGAGCGGGCGGCCGTGGACGTCGGCGAGCGGTGGCATCAGGCCGCGCCCACCGGGGCCGCGTCGGCGGCCTGGGCTCGCTCCCACTCGCGGGCCAGCCCGGCCTTCTTCACGCCCACGTCGAAGTGATCCCACGGCAGCCGCTCGTCGACGCCGCGTGGGCGCCGGGTGTGGAAGTCGAGATCGCCGTCCCAGTCCCGCAGCGCGCGGCGCCAGTCGCCGCCCAGGCGCGCCGCCCGCTCGAGGAAGTCGCCCACGCGCCGGTCGCCACGGGCCAGCAGCGCCTGCAGCGCGGCCTCGCGCGGGTTCTCGTGCAGCACGCGGACGGTGGCCATCGGGCGCACGCCGTGCTTGATCGTCTCCAGCTTGTCGGCGAGCGCCCCGGCGCCGGCGAACGGCGCCCACTGGAACGGCGTCCACGGCTTGGGCACGAACGAGGAGATGGACAGCGTGAGCCGGCCGAACGGCCGTCCCCGGGGATCCAGCACCCGCAGCCGCTCGAGCATGCGGCGGGCGAGGTCGACGATCGCGGCGACATCCTCGTCGGTCTCGGTCGGCTGGCCAATCATGAAGTACGTCTTGAGATTCGGAATGCCCTGGGCGCGCACGATGTCGCAGGCGCCCAGGATCTGCTCGTCGGTGATCGCCTTGCGGATCGCCCGGCGCAACCGCTCGGTGCCGGCCTC
>JBGPZN010000588.1:0-2274 GCA_041493815.1 Methylomirabilia bacterium | reverse complement strand
GGCGACCCGTTGAACCACACGATGGTGACGAGCACCGCGCAGATCGAGGCGCTGCGCGCCGCGCTCGGCGTCGAGCCGGGCGAGGAATGGGCTGGCTTCGCGCCCGGAACGCCGGAGGCCGAGCACATCCGCGCGCTCCCGCCGCTCTTCGCGGCGCCGCCGGCGGCGCCGGCGCCGGCGATCCCCGAGTCGCTCGGCGAGGCGTACGCCGATCAGACGTCGACGCAGGAGGCGTTCGGTCGCGCGCTGGCCGCGCTGGGCCGGCTGCCGGCCGGCGACGCGATCGTCACGCTGTCCGCCGACGTCGCCGTGACCACGCACCTGGCGGGCTGGATGAACCGCAAGGGGATCTACTTTCCCGCGGCGCGGCCCGACGCCTTCGCCGACGTGCCGCAGGCGCTCCGCTGGCGCGAGGGACCTAGCGGCCAGCACGTCGAGCTCGGCATCGCCGAGCACGACCTGTTCCTGTCGCTGGCGGCGTTCGGGCTCACCGCCGAGCTGTCCGGCCGCACCCTGCTGCCGATCGGCACGCTGTACGACCCCTTCATCACGCGCGGCCTCGACGCGCTCTATCACGCGCTCTACTGCGGCGCCCGCTTCGTCGTGGTCGCCACGCCGTCGGGGATCAGCCTGGCGCCCGAGGGTGGCGCGCACCAGTCGGTGATCACGCCGGGCATCGGCGTCACGCTGCCCGACCTCGCGTACTACGAGCCGGCGTTCGCGCGCGAGGTGGAGTGGATCCTGCTGGCGGGGCTGCGCGCCGTGGCCGAGCGGCGCGAGAGCCTGTACCTGCGACTGAGCACCGCGCCGGTCGACCAGCGCCTGGCGCCGCCGCCGACCGCCGAGCTGCGGGCGGCGGTGCTGGCGGGCGGCTACCGGCTGATCGACGCGCGCGCGACGCCGGGCTTCCGCGCGGAGGCCGCCGTGAACCTCTTCGCCGTCGGGGTGACCGTGGCCGCCGCGGTGCAGGCGGCCCGCCGCCTCACCGAGCGCGGCGCGTTCGCCAGCGTGCTCGTCGTCACCAGTCCCGACCGGCTCTACCGCGGGCTCCGCGAGCCGCGGCCGTACCTCGAGGCACTCGTCGGCGCCGACGAGGAAGACGTGCCGGTCGTCTCGGTCCTGGACGGCCACTCACACGCACTGGCCTTTCTCGGGGGCGCGCTCGGCGTTCCGCAGCTCGCGCTCGGCGTCGACGACTTCGGCCAGTCGGGAACGCGCCCCGACCTCTACCGCCACTACGGCATCGACGCGGAGGCGATCGCCGGCGCGGCCACCGTCCTGCTGGGCGGCTGACCGGCGCGCGGCCCGGCGGGGTCGGCGGGTGAGCCGCCCCCACCGTCCGGACAAGGTATACTTCGACCACCGATGGCAACGCTCACCGCCAACCGTAAGTCCGCGCTCCGCCTGGAGCTGACGGCCCTCCTGGGTCGCGGTGGCGTGCTGTCCGAGCCCGACGAGCTGCTCGTCTACGAGTCGGACGGGCTGACCCTGCTCCGGGCGCTGGCCGATTTCGTGGTGTTTCCGACCACGGCCGAGCACGTGGCGGCGATCGTGCGGCTGGCCAACCGCGAGCAGGTGCCGTTCGTGGCTCGCGGCGCCGGCACCGGGCTGTCGGGCGGCTGCCTGCCGGCGGAGGGCGGGATCGTGATCTCGATGATGCGGATGAACCGCGTGCTGGAAGTCGACTACGACAACCAGATCGCCGTCGTCGAGCCCGGGCTCGTCAACCTGCACCTGTCGTGGGCGGTCGGCCCGCACGGCTTCTACTACGCGCCCGACCCGTCGAGCCAGCAGGCCTGCACCATCGGCGGCAACATCGCCAACAATTCGGGCGGGCCTCACACGCTGAAGTACGGCGTCACCGTGAACCACGTCCTCGGCCTCGAGGTCGTGATGCCCGACGACGGAAGCATCGTCTGGCTCGGCGGCCGCACGCGCGACTCGATCGGCTACGATCTGTCCGGCCTGTTCGTCGGCTCGGAAGGCACGTTCGGCATCGCCACCAAGATCGTCGTGCGCATCCTTCGCAAGCCGCAGGCGGTGAAGACGGTCCTCGCCGTGTTCGACCAGGTCGAGCACGCCTCGGCCGCGGTCTCGGCGATCATCGCGCGCGGCCTGGTGCCGGCGGCCGTCGAGATGATCGACCAGCTGACGATCCAGGCCGTCGAGGACGCGTTCGGCTGCGGATATCCGCGCGACGCGGCCGCCGTGCTGCTGATCGAGGTCGACGGGCTGCGGGCGGGGATGCAAGCCCAGGTCGACCGGATCGAGGCC
>JBGPZN010000193.1:0-6534 GCA_041493815.1 Methylomirabilia bacterium | reverse complement strand
GAGCCGGGCCCGAGATCGCGTGGGCGGGGTGTTCTCCGCGCTGTCGGATCCCACGCGTCGCGAAGTCTTCCGCCGGCTCTCGGAGTCGGGCCCGGTCACCGCCACCGAGCTGGCCGCCCGACTCCCGGTCACCCGCCAGGCAGTGGCCAAGCACCTGGATGCGCTGACCCGGGCCGGCCTCGTCTCGGCGGAGCGCTCGGGCCGCGAGAAGCGCTACCGGCTGACCCCGGCCCCGCTCGAGGCGGCGATGTCGTGGATGGCCTCGGTCGGCGCCGAGTGGGACGAGCGCCTGGACGCGCTGCGCCGCCACCTCCGGAAATCCTGACGCATCTCATACATCCTCTCGTGTCACCATACATGGGCGGCGGCGACCGCGACGACCAACGGGAGGAAGACCATGCCGGTATTCACGCGTCCTGATGCCGAGATCCACTACGAGGTCCATGGCTCGGGCCATCCCCTGCTGCTCTTCGCCCCGGGCGGCCTGCGCTCGCAGCTCGAGTTCTGGCGCCACAGCCCGAGCAACCCCAGCGCCCCGCCGCCGTGGATGAATCCGATGGTCGATCTTGCCAATCGGTTCACCGTGATCGGCATGGATCAGCGCAACGCCGGCAGCTCGCGCGGTGCGGTGACGTCGACCCACGGCTGGCACACGTACGCGAGCGATCACCTCGCGCTGATGGATCACCTCGGCCATCGCCGCTTCCACGTCATGGGCGGCTGCATCGGGGCCACCTATTGCTTGACGCTGTGCGAGCTGGCGCCCGAGCGCGTGACGGCTGCGGTGCTGCAAAACCCGATCGGGCTGCACGAGAACCGGGATACCTGGGACGAGGCGGTTAGCGGGTTCGTCAAAACCATGCTGGCCCGCGATCCGTCGCTGACCGAAGAGGTCATCCGCAAGTTCGGTCACAACATGTTCGGCGGCGATTTCGTGTTCTCGGTGAGCCGCGAGTTCGTGCGCCGCTGCCCCACGCCGCTGCTGTTGCAGCCCGGCACCGACAAGCCGCACCCGGCCGCGACCAGCGACGAGATCGCTGGCCTCGCGCCCAATCTGGAGATCCAGAAGGACTGGCGCGGCCCCACGCATCTGGCCGAGTCGATCCGCCGGGTCACCGACTTCCTGACCCGCCACACGCCCAAGTCATGAACGACGCCCTGACCGGCCAGACCGTCGAGCTGCTGCAGCAGCTCATCCGCAACCAGTGCGTGAACGACGGCAGCGTTGCCTCGGGCCAGGAGGTGCGCACCAGCGACGTGCTGCGCACCTATCTGCAAGGCAGCGGACTCGATCTCGAGGTCTACGAGCCCGACGGGGCGCCGGGCCGCACGAGTCTGGTCGCCCGCATCGAGGGGACGGATCCGGCCGCGCCCACCCTGTGCCTGATGGGCCACACCGACGTCGTGCCGGTGACGCCCGCAACCTGGACGCGCGATCCGTTCGGAGGCGAGCTCGTGAACGGCGAGGTGTGGGGCCGCGGCGCGCTCGACATGCTGAACCTCACCGCGTCGCAGGCCGTCGCCCTCAAGACGCTGGCCCGGCGCGGGTGGCGGCCGCGCGGCACGCTCGTCTACCTGGCCTGCGCCGACGAGGAGGCCGGCGGCGCGCTCGGCGCCGGACACGTGTGCAAGAAGCACTGGGACGCGCTCCGGGCCGACTATCTCCTGACCGAGAACGGCGGCACCGTCAGCGCGCACGGCGACGAGCTCAACGTCACCGTGCACGTCGGCGAGAAGGGCGTGGCCTGGCGCCGGCTCCGCGTGAAGGGCACGCCCGGCCACGGCTCGATGCCGTATGGCGCCGACAACGCGCTGGTCAAGGCCGCGCAGGTGGTGACGCGCCTGGCGGATTACCGGCCGGCGCCCTACGTGAGCGATCTCTGGAGCACCTTCGTCGGCACGCTTGCCGTCGACCCGGCCGTGAAGGAAGCCCTCGTCGATCCTGCGCGCGTCGACGACACGATCGCCCACCTGGCGCCGGGGCTGGCCAAGTTCGCGTGGTCGGCCACCCACACGACCTTCTCGCCGAACATGTGCCGCGCCGGCGTCAAGACCAACGTCATCCCCGACGTCGTCGACATCGAGGTCGACATCCGTACCATCCCCGGAGACAACGAGGACGAGGTGCGCCGCCATCTCGACAAGGCCCTCGGCGACCTGTCGGAGGAGGTGCTGGTCGAGAAGCTCTTCTCCAAGCAGGCCTCGGTGTCGCCCACGGCCACGCCGCTGTGGGACGTGCTGGGCCGGGTCGTTGACGGCCACTACCCGGGCGCGAAACTGCTGCCGCGCCTGATCGTCGGATTCACTGACGCGCCGTACTTTCGCGAGCACGGCGCGGTCGCCTACGGCTTCGGGCTGTTCTCGCGCGCCCTGACCGCGGAGGCGATGGCCGGGCGCTTCCACGGCAACGACGAGCGCATCGACGTGGCCTCGCTGGCGCTCACCACCCAGGCCTGGCTGGACACCTGCGAGCTGTTCCTCGGGTAGTGGCAACGGCCTCGACGCGATCGCCGAACTCGTGGGACACTGCCCGGTAGCCGTTCAGTGGCGGTCGCGCGCAAGGAGAAGCCGATGACGTTCGCCGCCGAGCACGATGTCGCCATTCCCTACATGCAGCGCACGCGCGACTACTACCAGGCGCTCGGCTTCGCCCCGTACCGCTGGGCGCACTTCGCCGACGTCCCGTTCACGCCGCTCTCGAAGCCGCTGGCGCAGGCACGCCTGGCGCTGATCACGACGGCCGCGCCGTTGCAGCCCGGCGTCGGCGACCAGGGCCCGGGGGCGAAGTACAACGCCGCCGCGAAGTTCTACAAGGTCTACTCCGACTCGACCGAGACCATCCCAGACCTGCGCATCTCGCACGTCGGCTACGACCGCATCCACACCACGGCCGAGGATCCGAACACCTGGTTTCCCCTGGCCCGATTGCAGGAGGCCGTGAAGGCGGGACGGATCGGCGCGCTCACCCCGCGCTTCCATGGCGCGCCGACGAACCGGAGCCACCGGGTGACGATGGAGACGGACGCCCCCGAGCTGCTCCAGCGGTGCCGGGAGGACGGCGCCGACGTGGCGGTGCTCGTCCCCTCCTGACCGGTCTGTCACCAGACCGTGAGTCTGGCCGCCCGCCATCTCGAGGACAACGGCATCCCGACGGTCATCATGGGCTGCGCCAAGGACATCGTCGAGTACTGCGGCGTGCCGCGCTTCCTCTTCAGCGACTTCCCGCTCGGCAACTCCGCCGGGCGTCCGCGCGACGTCGAGTCGCAGACGGCCACCCTGGAGCTGGCGCTGCGCGTGCTGGAGACGGCGCCCGCCGCCCGGACCACCGTGCAGTCGCCGCTGCGGTGGCGTGACGACGCGTCGTGGAAGCGCGACTTCTCGGACCTCAGCACGCTGACGCCGGAGGAGATCGCCGAGCGGCGCAAGGAGTTCGAGGTCGTCAAGGCGGTCGCCAAGGCCAAGCGCGAGGACGCGTGAGCAAGCCCTTCGCCGGCGTCCGCATCCTCGATTTCACGCGATACCTCGCGGGACCGTACGGCACCTACCAGCTGGCCCTCCTCGGCGCCGACGTCGTCAAGATCGAGTCGCGCGACGGCGACGAGACGCGTAGCCAGCTGATCAGCAAGGAGTGGGCGGACCGTAAGATGCCGCCGGGCTTCCTGGCCGTGAACGGCAACAAGCGCAGCATCACGCTCGATCTGAGGCGGCCCGAGGCCGTGGAGGTCGTCAAGCGGCTCGTCGCCACCGCCGACGTCGTGTGGGAGAACTTCCGGCCTGGCGTGATGGACAAGCTCGGGCTCGGCTACGACACGCTCTCCGCCCTCAATCCGCGGCTCATCTACTGCGCGGTCTCCGGCTTCGGCCACACGGGACCGGAGAAGACGACGGCCGCCTTCGACGGCAAGCTGCAGGCGATGTCGGGGATCATGTCGATCACCGGCGAGCCGGCCGGCGGCCCGATGCGGGCGGGGTTCGCGATCTGCGACACGATCGGCGGCATCACCGCGGCGCTGGCGGTATCGAGCGCGCTCTACCAGCGCACGCACACCGGCCGCGGGCAGTTCGTCGACGTGGCCATGCTCGACGCCGCGCTCGCCTTCATCCCCGGCCCGGTGTCGGAGTACACCGTGGCCGGGATCGAGCAGAAGCAGATCGGCAACGGCTCGGTGAGCCGCAAGCCGACGGCCAACCGCTTCCGCGCCAAGGGCGGGTTCATCGTCCTCGCCGTGCTGACCGAGAAGCAGTTCGCCAGCCTCATGCGCACGCTCGGGCAGGCCGACGCGCTGATGGATCCGCGCTTCAAGGACTGGGCGGCGCGCACCGAGCACGTGGCGGCTCTACGCGAGGTCATCGAGGGCGCGCTGGCCAGCGACGATCCCAAGACCTGGGAGACGCGGCTGACCGCGGCCGACGTGCCCTGCGCCTGCATCTGGAAGATCGACGAGATCGTGCAGCACCCGCAGCTCGAGCACCGCGACGTGCTGCAGACGATCGACTCGCGCTACGGCCCCATGCGACTCGTCGGCGCCGGCTTCCGCCTCGCCCACGGTTCTCCTGGCCTCGACCGGGAGCCGCCGACGCTCGGCGAGCACACCGACGAGATCCTGGCCGAAGCCGGCTACGCCGCCGAAGATATCAAGCGCCTGCGCCGCGACGCCGTGGTCTGAGTGCTCGCCGAGCTGCGGGAGCGCGACGCTACCGGCGAGATCGCCAAGATCTACGGCGAGATCCGCCGGCTCTGGGCCGTCCCCTACGTCTCCTCGCTCCAGCGGCACCTGGCCACGCGCCCGGGCTGGCTCGAGTGGACGTGGGCCGCGCTGGGGCCGGCCTTTGCGAGTGGAGCCTCGCAGGTCGCCGCGTGGCGCGCGGCCGAGAGCCTGACCGTCCCGCGGCTGGCGCCGGTCTCGCGCCACGCGCTCCGCGTGTGGGGCGTGGACGACGTCGGGAATGCCGCCATCCGGGCGACGTGCGCCAGCTTCGTTCGTGTGAGCCCGGTCAATCTGATGCTGTCGGGCCTGCTGCGGCGGCTGTTGACGGGAGAACGCCCCTCGGGCGCCGGCAGTGTTGCATCGAGGTGGACGCCCCCGGCGCCGCTGGGGCCGCTGCCGGCCCTCGTCGACGTCGCCGCGCTGCCGCCGGCGGAACGGGCGGTGCTAGCGGCGCTTGGCACCACGGTGGGTCAGCAACCGTTCGTCCCGGGACTGTACCGGATGCTGGCGACGTGGCCGGCCTTCCTCGCCCACGTCGCGACGGTGCTTCGGCCGCACCTGGATGACGCGGCCACACGCGCCGCGTGTCAGCGCCTGCTGGCCGCGGTCGACGCCGAGATCCCCGCGGTATTCGCCGCTCTGCCGTCTCTACCCACGGCGCCCCCGATGCCGCCCGCCCGCGAGTTCGCGGACGTGCTGGCCGAGCTGGACACCTATCGGAAGACGAGTCCCGAGATGGTGGTCTTCGGCCGCATGCTCGGGGACGCGCTGCCGGCGTAAGATATCCGGGCAGCGGCTCGGCTCACTCCACCCCGGCGAGCCGGAGTTCCTGGGCGCGGTGACAGCTCACGAAATGGCCGCGCGAGATCTCTTGCCACGCCGGCGCCTCGGTCCGGCACACGTCGATCGCGTGCGGGCAGCGAGGGTGGAAATAGCAGCCGCTGGGAGGCGAGGCGGGGTTCGCCACCTCCCCCTGCAGCACGATGCGCCGAGAGCGCGTGCGTGGATCGGGCTCGGGCGCGGCCGACAGGAGCGCGGCCGTGTACGGGTGCTTGGGGGCGCTGAAGATCTCGTCGGTGTCCGCCAGCTCGACGATGCGCCCCACGTACATCACCGCCACCCGGTTGCTGATGTGTCGCACCACACTCAGATCGTGCGCGACGAAGAGATACGTCAGCCCGAAGTCGGCCTGCAGGTCGACCAGGAGATTCAGAATCTGCGCTTGCACCGAGACGTCCAGGGCCGAGACCGGCTCATCCGCGACCACCAGGCGAGGATGCAAGGCCAGGGCGCGCGCGATGCCGATGCGCTGTCGCTCGCCGCCGCTGAAGGCGTGCGGGAACCGCCGCATGTACTCCGGGCGCAACCCCACGCGGCGCAGGAGGTCCGCCACGCGCTCCTCCCGTTCCCGCCGGCTCTTCATGCCGTGGACCAGCAACGGCTCGCCCACGAGGTCGAGCAGCGTCATGCGGGGATTGAGCGACGTGAACGGATCCTGGAAGATCATCTGCATCTCGCGACGCAGCGCCCGTAGCTGGGACGCTCGCAGCTGGCCCAGCTCGACCACCGAGCCCTCCGCGACCCGCATGAAGATCTCGCCCCGGGTCGGCTCGATGGCCCGGAGAATACAGCGGGCGGCCGTGGTCTTCCCGCAGCCGCTCTCCCCGACCAGGCCCAGCGTCTCTCCCTCGTCGATGTGAAAGTCGATGCCGTCGACCGCGCGGACGTACCCCACCGTCCGCTTCAGGAAGCCCTTGCGGATGGGGAAGAGCTTCTGGAGCCCCGCGACCCGCAACAAGGGCTGTCGCGACGCGCTCATCGGTAG
>JBGPZN010000422.1:0-3424 GCA_041493815.1 Methylomirabilia bacterium | reverse complement strand
TTGCCGCGGCGGATGGCGAGGACCGCCTGGCGCACGTCACCGAGCGTCGGCACCACAACGCCCTGCTGAGCGAGGTGGCGGGCGACGTCGGCGTAGCCGAGTGTGGGCGCGCCGTCGGGGCGGAGCCGATAGGTGACCGCGAGCACCACCCAGCGTGTGGGCGTGTCGCGCTTGAAGGCGCTGTCGCGGTAGGCGAAGCCGCACTCGGCCGCCGGCAGGGTGGCGATCTGCCCACTGTGCGTGTCCAGCGCGCGCACCGCGGTGACGGTGTCGCTCACCTCCTGACCGTAGGCGCCCACGTTCTGGATCGGCGTGGCGCCGACGAGGCCGGGGATGCCGCTCAAGCACTCGAGCCCCGCCCACCCGCGCTCGACCGTCGTCCGCACCAGGCCGTCCCACGGCTCGCCGGCGGCGGCGGTGACCTCGACCGCACCGCCCGCGGTGCGCGAGTCGACGCCGCGAAGTCCGAGGTGGACGACCAGCGCGTCCACGCCGGCGTCGGCGACGACGACGTTGGAGCCGCCGCCGAGCACGCGCAGGCTCACGCCACGGGCGCGCGCCCAGGCGTTGGCGGCGATCACCGCCGCCTCGTCCAGCGCCTCGACGAACCAGCGCGCCTCGCCGCCGACGCCCAGCGTGGTGAGCGGGGCCAGCGGCACGCGCTCGCGCACGTCCAGCGCGCTCACGGCATCAGCCGCGTCGCGCGCCAGGGCCCGCCGGCGTAGCCGCCGCCGGCCGGTGTGAGATCGCGGCTCCAGCGCGCGCGGTCGTGCACGCGCGCCGGTTGCCCGACCCACATCTCCACGCGCTCCGCCCAGACGCGATAGCCGCCCCAGCGCGGTGGCCGCTCCATCTCCTCGCCCCCGCGCTCCGCCTCCTCGGCCACGCGCGCGAGCAGCTCGGCACGGGAGGCGAGCGGGCGGCTCTGGCGGCTGGCGGCCGCGGCCGCCCGCGCCTCGGGTGGCCGGGCGGCCCAGTACCGGTCGGAGTCGGCGTCGGGCGCTATCGTCACCGGCCCGTCGATCCGCACCTGCCGCTCGAAAGCGTCCCAGTGGAACACGAGCGCCGCGCGTGGATGCGCGCGCAGGTCGGCACCCTTGTCGCTCTCGCGGTCCGTGTAGAACACGAGCCAACCCGCCCGGACGTCGAAGCCGCGGCAGATCACCATGCGCGCCGCCGGGCGACCGTCGGCCGTCACGGTCGCCAGGGTCATCGCGGTCGCGTTGCGCGCGGCGGCGGACGCCTCGGCCAGCCACGCCTGCAGCAAGGGCAGCGGATCGTCGGGGAGGAACTCTGGAAGCAGCGGTTCCATCCTGGAGAGTTTAGAGTATCGGGGCCATGGCCGAAGACTTCGAGCGACTGGTGACCGTCGTGCGCGGCTGGATCGAGGCCGCCGAGCGGGTGGTCGTCCTGACCGGGGCGGGGGTGTCCACCGACTCCGGCATTCCCGATTTCCGCGGGCCCCAGGGCGTGTGGACCCGCAACCCCGAGGCCGAGAAGCAGTCGACCATCCAGCACTACGTGGCCGATCCCGAGGTCCGGCGCCGCGCGTGGCGCAGCCGGCTGGAGTCCCCGGCCTGGAGCGCCCAGCCCAACGCCGGCCACCGGGCGCTGGTCGCGCTCGAGCGCCGGGGCAAGCTCGACACGCTCATCACCCAGAACATCGACGGCCTGCACCAGGCGGCCGGCTCCTCTCCCGAGCGCGTCGTCGAGGTGCACGGCACCATGCGGGAGGTCGTGTGCCTGGACTGCGGCCAGCGGGCGCCGATGGAGCGCGCGCTGGCCCGCGTGCGGGCCGGGGAGGACGATCCGCCGTGCCGGACGTGCGGCGGCATCCTCAAGTCCGCGACGATCTCCTTCGGGCAGAACCTCGTGCCCGAGGACCTCCGGCGCGCCGAGCTGGCCGCGCGCCGCTGCGATCTCATGCTGGCCGTCGGCACCAAGCTCTCGGTGTGGCCGGTGGCGGGCGTGGTGCCGGGCGCCAAGGACGCGGGGGCTCGCGTGGTCATCGTGAACGCCGAGCCGACGGAGATGGACGCCATGGCGGACGCGGTGCTGCGAGGCCCCATCGGGGACATCCTCCCACGCCTGGCCGGCGGGTAGGTTTCTAGCCGGATCCCCCGGACAGTCATTGCGCGGCGAGGGGCCCCCGGCCAAACCATACTAAACACGCGGCGTTGCGTGTGGTACGTCTCTTGCCTTTTCCGGCGCTATGACCTCGGGTCCGGGTTCCACGCCCCCGTCCGTCGGCCAGATGGCGCCCGTGTTCGCCCTGCCGTCGCTGCGCGGCGCGATGGTCGATCTCGCCGCCTACCGGGGCCGCCGCAACGTGGTCGTCTGGTTCTCGCGCGGCTTCACCTGCCCGTTCTGCCGCGTCTACACCGACGGCATGCGTGCCGGCTACGAGGCGCTGCGCACCGCCGACACCGAGATCATCCAGGTCGCGCCGAACCTGCTCGACAGCGCGCGCCGGTTCTTCGCGCAATCGCCACTGCCGTACCCGTTCGTGTGTGATCCCGACAAGCGCCTGTACGCGGTCTATGGGCTCGGCGACGTCGGCGCGCTGGAGGCGACCAGGACCGCGGTGGTGAGCTTCGCCCACGCGTTCACGCACGGCGACACCAACAACCAGATCCGGGGCGCGTGGTTCGACGTGGTGAACCGCAACTTCCTGCGCCGCCTGCACCATCACGCGATGACGGCGCAGGAGCAGGGGATGTTCCTCGTCGACAAGGACGGCGTCATCCGGAGCGTCACCGTGGTCGGGCCCATCGACCCCATGCCCGGCGGCGCCGAGCTCGCCGCGCTGGCGCGCCAGCACTGTCCCACCGCGCGGGTGCCCGCGTGAGCGAGGCCGAGCGGCTGACGCGGCTGAGCGAGATCCTCATCGAGCTGGTGCGCTCGCCCATCCCGACCCACTTCTTCCAGGTGCTCGCCGACGAAGCGGTCGCCGTCATGCCCCACGACTACCTGGCGGTGTGTCTGGAGGATCAGGAGAAGGGCGGCTATCTCGTCCACTCGCTGTCCGGGCTCGACGGCCCCGGCCCTGCCGCGCGCCCGTTCTCGATGCACGAGGGGCTGCCGGGGCGGGTCATGCGCGAGGGCCGCCCCTGCGTGCTCGCGAACATCGCCGACGCCGACGAGACGGTCTTCGATCTCGAGGGTGCGCTCGGCGGGGCCGGGCTGCGCGCGGGGCTGCTGGTGCCCATCCGCCGCGGCCTGGACGTGCTGGGCGCGCTGTTCTTCGCCGCCCGGCCGCCGCAGACGTACGGCGAGGACGACGTCCAGGTCGCTGCGCTCCTGGCCGCGGGGTTGTCGGCCGCGCTCGAGATGTCGCTGGCGTATCAGGCCGCCTCCGACGAGCGCAGCACGCTGGCCGCCATGCTGGCCAGCACCGCCGACGCGGTGATCATGATCAACCAGG
>JBGPZN010000147.1:0-7980 GCA_041493815.1 Methylomirabilia bacterium | reverse complement strand
GCCCGCGCTCCGTGCTCACGCTCGACGCCGCGACCGCGGACGTCCTCAAGTGGGAGCCGTTCAGCGGCGTCAACATGGGACGCAAGCTGCGCGTGCTCGCCCGCGTCCTGCACACCGGCGAGGTGGGCGGCGTGATCGGCCAGCTCGTCGCCGGCCTCGCTTCGGCCGGCGGCACGTTCCTCGTCTGGACGGGCGCGTCGCTCGCGTGGCGCCGCTATCGCCTGTGGATCGCGCGACGGCGCTCCGTCGCCCACGATCGCACCGACACCGAGATCGTCTCGACATCGTGACCACTCACCCACACGCCAGCCAATCACGGGAAGCCACCGTGCCGAGCCAGCCCGCAGTGACGACCACTACACGGGAGGCTCCGCATGCGTCAGCTTCGTCGTTCCATTCGCCGCTCCGCAGCCCAGCGACTCCGCCGGCTCCTGGCGCCGGCGGTCGGCGTCGGCCTGTTTCTCGCCTCGTCCCCCGCTCTAGCCCAGACCCCGCCCCAGGCCGAGGCGCAAACCCGGACCCAGTCGCCGCCGCAGGAGGACATCACGCTACCCGGCGTGGACGTGCGCGGGCAGGGGGGGCGCGACTACCGGGCGCCGTCGTCGGACCTGTTCAAGCTCCCCGACCTGCTGAAGGACACGCCCCAGTCGATCACGGTGGTGCCCCAGCAGATCATCCGCGAGGAGGCGGTGTTCAACCTGCGCGACGTCCTGCGCAACGTGACCGGCATCAGCCTGGCCGCCGGCGAGGGCGGCGGCGCCCAGGGCGACAACCTCACGCTGCGTGGCTTCTCGGCGCGCAACGACATCTTCATCGATGGCGTGCGTGACATCGGCCAGTACTCGCGCGACACGTTCAATCTCGAGTCGGTCGAGGTCCTCAAGGGGCCCTCGTCGGTGATGTTCGGGCGCGGCTCCACCGGCGGCGTCATCAACCAGGTGACCAAGGCGCCCAATCTCACGCCGAGCTACATCGTCAGCGGCACCGGGGGCTCCGGCCCGTTCTTCCGCGGCTCGGTCGACCTGAACCAGCCGGTCGACAACACCACCGCGTTCCGGCTCAACGCGTTCGGGATGGACGCCGGTGTGGAGGGCCGCGAGGAGGTACACATCCGGCGGTGGGGCGCGGCCCCGTCCTTCACCATCGGCCTCGGCACGCCGACCCGCCTCACGGCCAGCTACTACTACCTGGCCGATGACAACCAGCCCGACTACGGGTTCCCCTACCTCTTCGGCAAGCCGGCCCCGGTGGACCGCAACACGTACTACGGCCTGAACGACCGGGACTTCGAGAAGGACAACGTGCACATCGGCACCCTCAAGCTGGAGCACGCGATCACCGACGACGTCCGCCTGCGCAACACCCTGCGCTTCGCGTACTACGGGCGCCAGGCCGCCGTGTCGACGCTGGCGATCCTCGGCACGCCGACCCCGCTCACGCCGCTGTCCAGCATCCGCGTGAACCGTGCGGGCGCCGCCCGCGATCAGGAGGACACCGCGCTCATCAACGTGACCGACGTCATCGCGAAGTTCTCGACGTTCGGCTTCAAGCACACGCTGGTGACCGGGCTGGAGTTCGGCCGCGAGACGTCACAGATCCAGCGCTACACCTTCGCCGGCGGCGGCACCGGCGTGCTGAACCCGCTACTGATCAACCCCGATCCCGACGCGGACCTGACGGGCATCCGCAAGGTGACGAACTTCCGAGGGGACACCACCGCGTTCTCGTTCGGCGTTTACGCGGTCGACGAGCTGTCGATCACCGACTGGCTGAAGCTCATCGGCGGCCTCCGCTACGACCTCTTCGACGCCGACTTCCGGAACGCGTTCCTGGCCCAGCACTTCTCCCGCACCGACACCGCGGTGAGCCCGCGGGCGGCGCTGGTCGTGCAGCCGACCACCACGCAGACATACTATTTCTCGTACGGCACCTCGTTCAATCCGTCGGCGGAGGCGCTCGCGCTGGCCGTCGCCAACGCGAACATCGAGCCGGAGAAGAACGAGACCTTCGAGGTGGGCGCCAAGTGGGACGTCCTGGCCGGTCGCCTCGGCCTGCGCGCCGCGCTGTTCCAGATCGAGAAGACCAACGCGCGCACGACCGATCCCGCGCTCGGTGTGCAAGTACTCGATGGTCGCCAGCGGGTGCGCGGCTTCGAGCTGGAGGCGATCGGCCGCATCCTGCCCGCGTGGAACATCTTCGCCGGCTACACCTATCTCGACTCCCGCGTGCTCGAGGCGCTGGAAGTGACGGGCGGCGTCCCGGTGAAGGGCAAGCGCATCCAGAACGTGCCGGAGAACACCTTCAGCCTGTGGACGACGTACGACCTCACCGAGCAGTGGCAGGTCGGCGGCGGCGTCATCTACGTCGACCAGCGCTTCGCCAACACCACCAACGTGAACGTGGCGCCCAGCTACGTGCGGGCCGACCTGACCGTCGCCTACCGGCCGATCAAGCCGCTGGAGCTGCGCATGAACGTGATCAACCTGGCCGACGAGGTCTACTTCGACCAGGTCCATCCCTCCCACGTCGTGCCGGGCGCCGCCCGGACGTTCCTCTTCACCGGCACCTGGAGGTTCTGACCCGGCGTCATGCTGCTGCACGTGCCCGCGGTCCTCACCGACGCCCAGGTCGCGCGCTGCCGCGAGCTCATGACGCGCGCGGCCTGGGTGGACGGGCGGGTGACCGCCGGCCATCAGTCGGCCCGGGCCAAGGACAACCTCCAGATCGCCGAGGGCAGCCCCGAGGCTCGCGAGATGGGCGACACGATCGTCGCCGCGCTGGAGCGCAACCCGCTGTTCGTTGCGGCCGCCCTGCCGCTGCGCGTGTTCCCGCCGCTGTTCAACCGCTACGAGCCGGCCATGGCGTTCGGCTCCCACGTCGACAACGCGGTTCGCCAGGTCCCCGGCACGCCGTTCCGGCTGCGCACCGATCTGTCGACCACGCTGTTCTTGAGCCGGCCCGAGGAGTACGAGGGGGGCGAGCTGGTGGTGGAGGACACCTACGGCGCCCACTCGGTGAAGCTGCCGGCCGGCGACATGATCCTCTATCCCGCGACGAGCCTGCACCGCGTGAATCCGGTGACGCGCGGGGCGCGGCTGGCGTCCTTCTTCTGGATCCAGAGCATGGTGCGCGACGACGGCCGGCGGGCGCTGCTGTTCGACCTCGACATGGCGATCAACCAGGTGAACCAGGCGCTGCCCGAGCACGGCGCGGTCGTCGCCCTCACGAGCTGCTATCACAACCTCCTGCGGCAGTGGGCCGACGCGTGACCCGCAAGCTCGGCGGCCGCGGCCTGACGCTCCTGGCGCTGGCGGCGATGCTGCTTTCGACCGGAGGGGCGAGCGCGGCGGCGCCGGCGACAGATCCGCCGGGCACGCGCGCCCAGACGATCCTGCACGTGCTCGACTACGTCGGCGTCGACTATCCCGAGGCGGTGAAGGACGGCAAGGTCGTCGACGAGTCGGAGTTCAAGGAGCAGGTCGACTTCGTGAGCCAGGCCCTCACCATGCTCGGCGAGCTACCGGATCGGCCGGAACGCGCGGCCCTGGTAGCGCAGACCAGACAACTGCTCTCGCTCGTCCACGCCAAGGGCCCCGCCGCGGAGGTCACCCGCCTGACCGGCGAGATCCGCTGGGCGGTGATCAAGGCGTACCAGGTGCCGGTGGCGCCGGCGCGTCCTCCCGACCTGCGCGCGGCGCGCGAGCTCTACGAGGCCCGTTGCGCGGCCTGCCATGGCGCCGAGGTCCGCGCCGACGGCCCGGCCGCCAAGGGCCTGGATCCAGCGCCCACCAACTTCCACGACCGCGCGCGGCTCGACCGGCTCAGCGCGTACGGGCTCTACAGCACGATCACCCTCGGCGTGCAGGGCACGGCGATGACGGCGTTCGCCGATCTCTCCGACGAGCAGCGGTGGGGACTGGCGTTGCACGTGGCCGGCCTGGCCGATGGCGCGGCCGAGCGGCAGCGTGGGGCCGCGCTGTGGGAGCGGGGTCGCCGCGCGGTGTTCGCCGATCTCGCCGCGCTGGCGACCACCACCGCGGCGGAGGCGAGGGCGCGCTACGGCGAGGACGGTCCCGCACTGCTGGCCTATCTGCGGACGCGACCGGAGCTCCTGGCCAGGCCGGGCGGCGAGGCCCTCGCGCGTAGCGTGCGACTGCTCGGCCAGAGCCTCGACGCCTATCGCGCGGGCCGCGCGCGCGAGGCGCAGGACCTCGCCGTGTCCAGCTACCTCGACGGCTTCGAGCTGATCGAGCCCAGCCTGGACGCGGTCGATCGGACGCTGCGGGTGACGGTGGAGAGCGAGATGATCCGCTACCGCACGATGCTGCGCGACGGCGCGCCGGTCAGCGACGTCCAGGCTCAGGCCGAGCGCCTGCACGGCCTGCTGGCCGATGCCCAGCGTGCGCTCTCGGGCGGCGGCCTGGCGGCGGGGCCTGCGTTCGTCAGCGCGTTCGTGATCCTGCTGCGCGAGGGGCTGGAAGCCGTGCTCGTGGTGGCGGCGATCATCGCGATGCTCGTGCGCTCGGGGCGCCGCGACGCCCTGCCGGCGGTGCACGGCGGCTGGATCGCCGCGCTGGCCCTCGGCGCGCTGACGTGGGCGGCGGCCTCGTACGTCGTCACGATCAGCGGCGCGACCCGCGAGCTCACCGAGGGGATCACCGCATTGGCGGCGACTGCGGTGCTGCTCTACGTCGGGTTCTGGATGCACGACAAGTCGCACGCCGACCGGTGGGAGGCGTACCTCCAGACCCGGCTGCGCGGCGCGCTCGGCCGCGGCGCGACCTGGGGGCTGGCGGCGGTCTCCTTCCTCGCGGTCTATCGCGAGGTGTTCGAGACCGTGCTCTTCTATCAGGCCCTGTGGCTGCAGACGGCGCCGGGCGGCCAGCACGCGCTCGTGGGGGGCCTCGCGGTGGCGGCGGTGGCGCTGGTCCTGTCGTCGTGGCTCATCATCCGCGGCAGCCTGCGCCTACCACTGGGCGTCTTCTTCGGCGTCACGTCGCTGGTGCTGGCCGCGCTGGCGATCGTGCTGGCGGGCAAGGGGATCGCGGCGCTGCAGGAAGCGGCGATTCTCGCGTCGCATCCGATCCATGCGCCGCGCCTGCCGCTGCTCGGCGTCTATCCGGACCTGCTCGGACTGCTGCTGCAGGCGGCGCTGGCGCTGCTGGTCGCGGCCGGCTTCACGTGGCGCTCGCGCAGCCTGCGCCGCGAAGGCTGATTACTTCGTCGCGGGCTTGGCGGTCTCGCGCAGCTTGTCGAGCTCACGCGCGGCTTGCTCGCGCACCTCGGCGTGCTCCGCCGCGCGCTTGAACGCGGCCTGAGCCCCGGGCTGATCGTTCAGACGCAGGCGGACCACGCCGAGGTTGAACCACGTCTTGCCGTCGTCGCGCAGCCCGACCACCCGCGTGAACGCCTTCTCGCTGGCCGGCAGGTCGTTGCGCTCGTAGTACGTGCGGGCGAGGAGCAGCCAGACCTCGGGGGCGTTACTGTTGGCGCCGGCCAGCGTCTCGAGGTGGGACAGGGCGGCGTCGCGCTGGCCGTTGTCGTAGAGCATGAACGCCGGCCGCAGCCGGACGTCCTGGTTGTCGGCGCGCCGGGCGAGCGCCGCCTCGAACGCGGCGCGCGCCTCGTCGGCGCGGCCCAGGTGCTCGAGCGCCAGACCCAGATCGCGGTGCGCGGCGAACGAGGCGGGGTAGCGGTTGACGACGTTCGCGAAGGCGTCGGCCGCCTCGTCCCAGGCCGCCCGGCCCATCGCCGCCTGACCGAGCAGGTACCAGGCGAGCAGGTGGTCGGGGTACTGCGCGATCGCGTCCCGGGCGAGCTGGGTCGCGCGCGGATAGTCCTTGGCTTCGGCGGCCTGCACGGCCTGACGATAGAGCGCGAATGCTGGATCGTCGGTGAGCGTCTGCGCGTGCGCGGTGGTGGCGACGGCGACGAGGGCGACGGCCATCCACCGCCTCATCGATCGGTCAGCTCGAAGCGCACGGGCAGGGTGACCCACACCGGCACGGCGGTGGCGCCCCGCCGGGCCGGCTCGAACTGCCACTGCCTGATGGCGTCGATCGCCGCGCGGTCGAGATCGCGATGGCCGGCCGAGCGGGCGACGACGATCTCGCCGACGCGGCCGGTCGTCAGCACCTCGAAGCGCAGCAGCGCCACACCCTCGGCGCGGTCGCGGCGCGCCGTCTCGGGATAGTCCGGCTTGATCTGGTAGCCGCCGAGCGGCCGTGCCAGCGCCGTCAAGCCGGTGCCCGACGCGGCGACCTGCGAGGACGACGCGCCGGCCGCGGCCAGGCCCTGGCCGCGCGGACCGGTGGCGCCGCTGCCGGCCGCGCTGCTCGGACCCGGCGCCACCAGCAGATCGCCGCCGGCGAAGAGCCGGCCGGCGCCGGCCGGCGCGCCGATCACGGGTGCGGGCGGCGATGGCATCGCGGAGGGGACCAGCGTGCTGTCGACGCTCGGCGGCGTTGCCCGCGGCGGCGCCGGCGCATCGAGCAGGTTCGGCGTCATCTCCTGGGGGTCCACCGGCTTGGGCGCGGGAGCCGGGGTCACGATTCGCGGCGGCGCCGGCTTCACGCGCGGCGGCGGCGGTGGGGGCGGCGTCGGCTCGGGCGCGGGCATGCGCACGACCTCGATCGCGACGGCCGGCCGTGGCGAGAGATCCAGCGACGTCCCGACGGTCGAGACGGTGAGGATGCCGGCCGCGTGCAGGCCGAGTGAGGCCGCGACCCACCAGCCGAAGCGGCGATCCGTCACCGCGGTGCGGCCTCGGGGCGGATCGCGATCGCCATGCGCGTCACCCCGGCCGTGCGCACCTCGTCGAGCACGTCCACCACACGGCCGTGGGCCACCGCCTCGTCGGCCGTGATGACGATGGCAACCGTCGGGTTGGCCCCCACCAGGCCCCGCAGCCGCTCGCCGAGCATCGCGCGCGTCACCGGCTGGCGGTCGAGGTAGGCCTGGCCGTCGCGCGTCACGGTGATGGCGGCGGTCTCGGCCGGCGGCGCGGTGCCGGTGGACGCGCGGGGCAGGTTGACCGGCAGCCCGCGGTAGACGGTCATGGACAGGCTGGCCATCATGAAGAAGACCAGCAGGAAGAACACCACGTCGATCATCGGGATGATCTCGATCCGCGCGCGGCGCCGCTCGCGTCGGCGAACGATCATGCGGCGGCGGCGGTCTCGCCGTGCGCGGCCGTTTCCGCCAGCAGCAGCTCCAGGCGGGAGCCGTAGAGCTCGATCGTGTCGAGCATGGCCTCGACCCGGCCGTTGAAGAAGTTGAACGGCACCAGCGCCGCGATGGCGATGCCGAGCCCCACCGCGGTGGCGATGAGCGCCTCGCCGACGCCGCCGGTGATGGCGTTGGGCGAGTTCATCCCGGACTGGCCCATCACGCCGAACGCGCTGATCATCCCCGTGACGGTGCCGAGCAGCCCGAGCAGCGGCGACAGCGTGATGATGGTGTCGAGGACGGGCAGGAAGCGCTTGAGCCGCGCCGCCTCCGCCCGCGCGGCCGCCTCCATGGCGAGGGTGGCCGCCGGGTTGCGGTGACGGATGCCGGCCGCCAGCACGCGGGCCACCGGCGAGCGCGAGCCCTCGCCGAGGCGCCACGCGTCCTCCCACTTGCCCCCGGCCGCGCGGGCCAGCACGGTCTCGGCGTCCCGACTGCGCCCCAGGCCGCGCCACGTCCACGCGCGCTCCAGGATGACGGCGAGGGCCACCACCGAGCAGCCGACCAGGGGGATCATGACCGGCCCGCCCTTGGCCAGCATCGCGAGGATCCCGCTCACCGCGGAATCCCCGACAGTCTCCGGGCACGTGGCATCTGAGCCTCCGTCGTCGATGAAGGTGACGATCGGGCGCGCGTGGCGCCCGGACCTCCGGTTGGCTGGCTGGCCGAGTCGGACGACCTCGGGCGGGCTGGCTATTTCGTCAGGATCAGCTTGTCCAGCTTCGTGACCCGCAGGTGATACTCCTGCCCGCG
>JBGPZN010000370.1:0-3891 GCA_041493815.1 Methylomirabilia bacterium | reverse complement strand
GGGGCCCATAGCTCAATGGCAGAGCAGCCGGCTCATAACCGGTACGGTCTTGGTTCGAGTCCAGGTGGGCCCACTTTTTTATTGGAGCGATTGCACGGGTTGAAGCGTGGGTGGGCTGTTTTAGAAGGTCGTGGCATCGCAGGAGGTCGTGGCATCGCAGCGCGCGACATCGGTTCGCTCGATTTCCAACCTCAAGGGGAGATCACGATAACGTGGATCCACAGCTGCAGACACTGATCGAGCTTCAGGGGTATGACGCGCGCATCGCGGCGCTGGAGGCGGAGGCGGCGCGGTTGCCCAAGCAGATCGAGAGCCTCCAGGCCTCCCTCGCCGAAGCCAAGAAACAGGTCGAGACCATCAAGGGCCGCCTCGACGTCACCCGCAAGGAGCTGCGCGCCAAGGAGAAGGATCTCGAGGTCATCAGCGCCAAGCGCTCCAAGCAGGAGGCGCGGCTGTACGAGGTGAAGACGAACAAGGAGTATTCGGCGGCGCTGCTCGAGATCGAGGAGTCCAAGCAGGAGAAGGCCAAGGCCGAGGAGGAGATCCTCGCGCTGATGGAGCTGCAGGAGCGGCTCGGCGTCGAGACCCGCGAGACCGAGGTCCGCTTCAAGACCCGCCAGGAGCAGGCGACCCAGGACGAGGCCGTGGTGCGGCGGAAGCTGGCGGCGGTGGAGCAGGAGCTGGACGGCGTGCGGGCCGAGCGCAATGGCCGCGCGAAGGATGTGCCGGTGGGGCTGCTGGCCGACTACGACCGCCTGCTCCGCGCGCGCCACGGCGTCGCGGTGGCGGTCGTGACCGCGACCGCGTTCTGCGGCGGGTGCCGCGTGGGCATCCGGCCCCAGGCCATCCAGGAGCTGCGGTCGGCGGTGACGCCGATGATGCGCTGCGAGAGCTGCGGCCGCTACCTCTACTGGCAGGAGTAGTGCCGCCCGACCTCACCGTCTACAGCGACGGGGCCTGCAGCGGTAACCCCGGCCCCGGCGGCTGGGCCGCGATCATCGTCGACGGCGATGGCGAGCGTGTCGTCTCCGGCGCCGAGCCCCACACGACCAACCAGCGCATGGAGCTGACCGCCGCCCTCGAGGGCCTCGCCGCCATCTCCGGTCGCCGGCGCGTCAACCTCTACACCGACAGCGCCTACGTCATGAACTGCTTCCGCGACCGCTGGTACGAGAAGTGGGAGAAGAACGGCTGGCTCGGGGCGGGCAAGAAGCCGGTCACCAACCGCGATCTCTGGGAGCGGCTCATCGCCGAGACACGCCGCCACGACGTCGTCTGGCACAAGGTGCGCGGTCACAGCGGCGACGTCATGAACGACCGCGTCGACGCCCTCGCCCGCGACGCCATCGCCACGCTCGCGCCGCGCGGCTGAGGGAGTCCTCCCGGCCGCGGCCCCCGTCGAAGTAGAATCGCAGGGTGAGCCAACTCGGGCGCGGTGGCTGGGCCCTCCTGCTCGGAGTGCTGCTGAGCGGCTGCGCGACGCTGTCCGACATCGCGCGGGCGCCGGCGACGCCGCTGAAGCCGACCGATCCCGCCCGCCTCGTCGGCCGGTGGGAGGGCGAAGTCGACCTCACCTTTCCGGACCGGACGCTGATCGTCCACGGCGTGAGCCGCAAGGGCGATGGCTGGGCCGCCCAGATCGAGTACGGCACCACCGGGCTCTACCTCAACAGCGTGGCCGGCGTCGTGGACGACACCGGCGGCGTGCTCACGCTGCGCTTCGTCACCCCGCTGGCCTCCGCCGTGCGCCTCTCGCTCCACAGCGACACCCTGCTGCGCGGGACCTTCCGGCTCGCCACTGAGGACAAGGACCGCCCGATCGAGCTCAAGCGCGTGGCGCGCGGCGGCGAGGCGGCGCCGTCCACCGCGCTCGACCGCGTCAGCAAGGCCGCCGCGGCACCGCCGGCGACGACGCGATCGGCGGCCGCGCATCCCGACGCCACGGTGGTCGCGGCCGGCCCGCCGCTGGCGCCGTCGGCCGAGCCCGACCTGGCCACCGCGCTGCCGAAGCTCCTGGTGGGGCGCTGGGAGGGTGATCTCGACTTCACGGTCTCCGCGCGGCTCCTGCTGATCGACTCCGTGAAGCGTGAGGGCGACGCGTGGGTGGTCGTCGCGCGGTCGGGCGTGTCCGAGGCCGACCTGGCGCCGGTCCCGGTCAGCATCGACACCACCCAGGACCGCGTCGTGATCCGGTACAACACGTCGTTCGCGTCGCGGGCGACGCTGACGCTGCACACCGACGGCGCGCTGCGCGGCGTGTTCCGCTTCGCCTTCGAGGCCAAGGACCGCCAGCTCGCGTACAAGCGCGTCGCCACCGCCACCGCGGCCGGTCCGGTCGAGCGGATCGAGCCGCTGGCCGTCACCTTCCGCAACCCGTCGGACCAGGACAAGGTGAGCGATCCATCGCTGATCGTCACCGGCACCGCCAGCTCCAGCAAGGGCATCGCGCGGGTCGTGGTGACCCTCAACGGTGCCGAGGTGCACCGGCAGAGTGAGACCAGCGCGCCGAAGTCGGTCGTGGTGAGCGTGCCGGTCACGTTCGTGGCCGGCCCCAACACGCTCACGCTCACGGCTGCCGAGCCCGACGGCACCGTCCGCCAGGATGTGCGCACGGTCGTCTTTGCGCCGGCCGCGACCGGGCCGGTGGCGCCGCCGCCGCCCGTCAAGCGCGAGCAGTGGGCGGTCGTCATCGGCGCCGGCCAGTACCACAGCGCGGCGATCCCCCGCCTGCGCTACGCGGTGCCCGACGCCGAGGCCGTCTACCGGACGCTGACGGGGCCGGGCGGCTTCCAGAAGGATCACGTGGTTCTCTTGACCGACAACGCCGAGCGCAAGCCGACGCTGCGGAACATCCGGTGGGCACTCGGCACCTTCCTGGCGCGCTCGGCCCGCAAGGACGACACCGTCGTGATCTTCTTCGCCGGCCACGGCGCCCCCGAGACCGACCTGCGCGGCGCCGAGCGCGACGGCCTTGCCAAGTACCTCATCCCGGTCGACGCGGATCCCGACGATCTCTACTCGACCGCGCTGCCGATGGACGAGATCAAGACGATCTTCGAGCGCATCGAGGCCGAGCGCGTGGTGGCCTTCCTGGACGCCTGCTACAGCGGAGCGGCCGGCGGCCGCACCTTTGCCTCGCTGAAGACGCGCGCCACCACCGTGGACGATCTCTTCCTGGACCGCCTCACCCGCTCCAAGGGCCGGGCCATCATCACGGCCTCGCGACCGACCGAGGTGTCCATCGAGCTGAGCGAGCTGGGCCACGGCATCTTCACCTACTACCTCGTCCAGGGCCTGCAGGGCGCCGCCGACGGCAACCGCGACGGCATCGTCAGCCTGCAGGAGCTGTACGAGTACGTCGAGCAGCAGGTGGCGCAGAAGTCCCGCGCCGTCGGAGGCAACCAGCACCCGGTGATGAAGGGCGAGATGGAGGGCGTGTTGCCGCTCGTCCGGGTGCCGCCGCGCCGACCGTGAGCCGCCGGCGCGCCGGCGCGGCCGCTGTCGTCGCCGCCGCCGTCCTGCTCGCGCTGCTCGCCCGCCCCGATCCGATCGCCGCCCAGTCGCCCACCGCGGACATGCAGCAGTACACCGACGAGGTCGTCCGCCTCGTCCGCGACGTGACGCTGCGCGAGAAGGACACGCTGGGCGCGCTGCAGGCCGCGGTGGCGCGGATGGTCCTACAGATCTTCGGCGCTCCCGAAGCCGCGCGCGAGGCGCTGGGATCCCACTGGGCCGCGCGCACGCCGGCCGAGCAGGACGAGTTCACGCGCCTCTTCGCCGAGCTGCTGGAGGCGACGTATCTCTCGCAGGTGGACGGGATCGGCGGTGTGAAGATCCGCTACGTCGGCGAGATCGTCGAGGGCGACCGCGCCGAGGTCCGCGCGCGGTTCG
>JBGPZN010000490.1:0-2888 GCA_041493815.1 Methylomirabilia bacterium | reverse complement strand
TCAGCGGGCGATGGTTGGCGAGCAGCCAGCGCACGCCGTTGTACTTCGACGAGGCGCCGAGCTCCTCGTCGGCGGTCAGGGCCAGGATCAGGTCGCGGGTCGGGGTGAACCCCTCGCGCTTGAGGCGGATGAACGAGTCGACGAAGATCGCCGCCATCGCCTTGTCGTCGCTGGTGCCGCGCCCGTAGAAGTAGCCGTCCTGTTCCAGCAGCGTGAAGGGATCGAACGACCAGTCCTCGTGCCGGGCCTCCACCACGTCGATGTGGGCCAGGAGCAGCAGCGGCTTGCCCTTCCCGCTGCCCCGCAGCCGTGCCACCAGGTTGCCCTTCTTCGGGTGCGGGGCCAGCACCTGCACGTCGGCGGCAGCGAAGCCGGCTGCGCGCAGGCGCGCGGCCATGGCCTCGGCCGCTTTCGTATTGTCGCCGACGGAGTCGGTCGTGTTGATCTCGACCAGCTCGCGGTAGATGTCGAGGAACGCCTGCTCGTCGGCGGTCCGCGACTGCGCGCCGGCGGCCAGCGGCGAAGTCAGAAGGAGGGCGGCGAGGACGAGGCCCAGGCGCATGGCCGCTATCCTTTCACGACCTCCGGGTTGTGCACGTTGATCGGCTTGCCGGCGGCGTAGGCGAGGACCTGGTCGAAGATCGTGCTGAACTGGTGCTCGAGCCCGTCGCGCTCGACGTAACCGAGGTGCGGCAGCGCCAGCACGTTGTCCATCTTCAGTAGCGGATGGCCGCCGGCCGGGATCGGCTCCTCCTCGAACACGTCCACCGCGGCCATGCCCGGCCGCCCCGCCTTCAGCGCCGCCTCCAGCGCACCGGGCGCCACCAGGCCGGCGCGGCTCGTGTTCACGAACAGCGCGGTCGGCTTCATCCGGGCGAGGTCGGCGGCGGTGACGATGCCACGCGTGGCGTCGATCAGTCGCAGGTGGATCGAGACCACGTCGGACTGCTCGAGCATCTGCTCCCTGGTGGCGACCGTGTCGCCGGCCGCGCGCGCCGCTGCTACCGAGGCCTCGCGGCCAAACGCCAGGACCTTCATGCCGAACGCGCGGCCGTAGCCGGCGACGACCGCGCCGATCTTGCCGTAGCCCCAGATGCCCAGCGTCTTGCCGCGCAGGCCGACGCCGATGGGATGAGCCTGCCACTTGCCCGCCTTCAGCGCGGCCACTTCCTGCGGGATGTTGCGGAAGGCGCCGATGATCATGCCCCAGGTGAGCTCGGCGGTCGCGTAGGACGGCCCGCCGCCGCCGCCGGCCAGCGCGGACATGATCACCCCGCGCTTGGTACAGGCCGCGAGGTCGACGTGGGGGAACACGCCGACCTGGCTGATGATGCGCAGCCGGTCGAGCCGCTCGAGCAGCGGCGCCCGGATCGGCGTGCGCTCGCGGATCAGGCACAGCACCTCGGTGTCGGCCAGGCGCTTGGCGAGCACGTCCACGTCCTTGGTGTGGTCGTTCCAGATCTTCACCTGGTGGCCGACAACCTTCGCGAAGGCGGGCAACGTACGGACCGTGTTCTGCCAGTCGTCGAGGACGGTGATGTTCATGGGCGAAAGCCTAGCACACGCCCGGCCGGCTACGGTCGCCGCGCCGAGAACACGACCGCGCGCAGCGGAGCCCGGACGGGATGGTCGCCAACCTCGGTGGCGATCCGGGCGGCGACGGCGCGCTCGATCTCGGGCAGCGCGTCGGCGCGACGGTCGACGATCGCGGCTCCGATCGGATTGCCCTCGATCAGCCCGATCGCGGCGTCCGCCGCCGAGGGGCTGCTGCCGGTCTTGTCCAGGGGCGTCCACGCGACGTCGACGAAGCCCGCGTCGACCAGCCACGCCTGGATCGGCCCCGGCTCGTGGCAGCTGAAGGGAATCGTGTAGAACTGCGGCGGATCGGACGGGAAGAACCTCCCCACCGTCTCGTGGGTGATGCGGGGAACCGGGTTGTCGGCGAGCGCACCCCAGACGTTGAACAGGTAGGTGCCGCCCGGCCGGAGCACGCGGAACGCCTCGCGCACCGCCGCCGCCTTGTCGGGAAAAAACATGAGCCCGAACTGGCAGACGACGGCGTCGAAGGACTCATCGGGCAAGGGCAGCTTCACCGCGTCGGCCTGGCGCCACTGCAGGCCGGGCGCGGCGGCGACCTGCGAGCGACCGTACGCGATCATCGCCTCGTTCAGGTCGGTCGCCAGGATCGATCCGCTGCCGCCGAGCCGGTCGAGGAGGCGTCGCGTCACGAGGCCGGTGCCGCACGCGACTTCCAGGACGCGCACGTCCGGCTTGGGTACCAGGCGCGCCGCCAGGTCGTCGGCGTAGGGGTGGAAGAAGAGCGGGCCGAGGTAGCGGTCGTAGTTCTGGGGGATCGTCCCGACGAAGGCAGCGTTGCGGTCCGCCATGGCTCCCTCCTTGCGCGCGTCTCAGCGTACACTACCTGCCGGCAAGGGAAGCCTCACCGCTCACCGAGGAGGTCGGCCGGCCCATATATATGGACGGCGATGATGTCGCTGCGCACGACCGATGAGATGGCGGTCGCCTCCGTCCTCATCGTGACCGTCATCGGCTCCATGGCCGGCTACGCCTTCGCCCGGCGCCGCTACCAGTTTCCGCTGCGCGAGCCGCTGTTCCTGCTGATCTTCCTGTCGATCATGTTCCCGCCCCAGATCATGCTGCTCTCACTCTTCCAGATCCTGGTGCAGACATCGGATTGCTGGCGACCGGGCTGATGATCGCCACGCTGCCGGTGCTGGTGCTCTACCTGTTCCTGTCCGAGTGGTTCGTGAAAGGGATGACGGCGGGCGCGATCAAGGGCTGAGGAAGCCGGGGTATACTCCGGCTCGACCCAGGAGGCCATCGCCATGCGATCGTTGCGCTCGCGCCTGTTGCCCGTCGTCCTTGCC
>JBGPZN010000149.1:0-7862 GCA_041493815.1 Methylomirabilia bacterium | reverse complement strand
CGTACGAGCCGGTCAGCTCGTAGACCCAGCCGGCCAGCGCGGCGGCGATGGCGGCGCCGACCTGGTGCGAGAAGAAGATCCAGCCGCTGAGCTCGCCCACCGAGAAGCGCCCGTAGATGTTGGCCGTCAGCGTCGTGGTGGGCGGCACCGTGGAGATGTAGTTCAGGCCGAACAATGCCGCCCAGAAGTGCAGCGACGGCACGTTCCAGACGTAGAGCAGGAAGATCAGCGACAGGCCGCGCACGAAGTAGAAGATCGCCAGCGGCACGCGACGCCCAACGCGATCGCACAGCCAGCCCGAGCCGACCGTGCCGACGATGTTCATGGCGCCCATGACGCCGAGCGCGGCCGAGGCCTGCATGGCGGTGAAGTTGTGCTCGAGCGCGTGGGGGATGAAGTGGGTGCCGATCATCCCGACGCTCGTGTAGCCGCACACGAAGAACGTGCCCATGAGCAGCCAGAACGGCAGCGTCTGCGCCGCTTCGCTGACCGAGATGCGTCCCGCCTGTTGGGCCCTGTGGGCCTGCGCCGTCGTCTGCGTTGGCCCGGTGGCGCCGAAGGGCCGCAAACCGCGTTCCTCGGGCGTGTTCCGCACAAACCAGGCGCCGATCGGTAGAATGATCGCGAGCAGCCCGAGCCCGAGCCAGAGCACGCTGGTGCGCCAGCCGTAGGCGAGCGTCAGCGAACTGGCAAGCGGGATCAGGACCAACTGACCGGCGGACATCCCACCAGCGGCGACGCCGATCGCGGCCCCGCGATGCGTCTCGAACCAGCGCGCGACGACGGCGGCGCCGGTGCTGGGCGCGGCCCCGCCGGCGCCCACCGCCATGAGCACGCCGACCGCCAGGTACAGCTGCCAGAGATTGCTGACGAAGGCCAGCGCGATCCCACCGGCGCCGAGCAGCGCGAGCGACACCACGATGACACGCCGCGGGCCCCAGCGATCCGCCAGCCGGCCGGCCAGCGGCCCGGTGGCGCCGAGCAGCAGCAGCGAGATGGCGGCCGCGATCGAGAGCGCGCCGCGCGACCATCCCATCTCGGCCTCGATCGGCTTGATGTAGACGGCGAAGGTCGCGCGAAGACCGGTGGAGGCGAGCAAGCACACCGTGATGGCCAGCAGCACGATCCAGGCAGGATGGATCCGACGGGCACTCGTCATGACCTTCAGATGATGGCACGCCCAGCAGGCGATTCACCGAGCCAATGGGCGATGTGAGCCGCCCGATTGGCTCGGCTGCAACAGTGAGGCGGTGTTCTAGAGTCTGTCGAGGATCAATCGACGACCTCGGCGGTCACTTCTTTCCGGAAGACGAGCTGGTCGCCGTCGACGTCGACCGCCACGGTGTCGCCCTCCACGAACTCGCGCTCCAGCAGCTTGAGCGCCAGCGGGTCCTGGACCAGGCGCTGGATCGTCCGCTTGAGCGGGCGAGCGCCGTACGTCGGGTCGTAACCCTCGCGGCCCAGCAGCGCCTTGGCCGCATCGCTCACCTCCAGGTGGATGCGCCGATCCAGCAGGCGCCGCCGCAAGTGGGCGAGCTGGATGTCGACGATCCGCGTGATCTCCTCGCGGCCCAGCGGCTGGAAGATCACCACCTCGTCGATCCGGTTCAGGAACTCCGGCCGCAGCGTGTTGCGCAGCTCCTGCATCAGCAGCGGGCGGAGCTTCTCGCTCCGCTCGTAGTCGCGGAACAGGTGGCTGCCCATGTTCGAGGTCATGATCACCACGGTGTTACGGAAGTCGACGGTGCGGCCCTGACCGTCGGTGAGCCGGCCGTCGTCGAGGAGCTGCAGCAGCACGTTGAAGACGTCGGCGTGCGCCTTCTCGATCTCGTCGAAGAGCACGACGGAGTAGGGGCGCCGGCGCACCGCCTCGGTGAGCTGGCCGCCCTCGTCGTAGCCGACGTAGCCGGGCGGCGCGCCGACCAGCCGGGACACCGTGTGCTTCTCCATGTACTCGGACATGTCGATGCGGATCATGGCCCGCTCGTCGTCGAACAGGAACTCGGCCAGCGCCCGCGCCAGCTCGGTCTTGCCGACGCCGGTCGGGCCCAGGAACAGGAACGAGCCGATCGGCCGGTTGGGATCGCTGAGGCCGGCGCGGCCGCGGCGCACCGCGTTGGAGACCGCATGGATGGCGTCGGCCTGACCGATCACGCGCTGGCCCAGGCGATCCTCCATGCGGACGAGCTTCTGGACCTCGGCCTCGAGCAGCCGCGTGACCGGAATGCCGGTCCACTTGGCCACCGTCAGCGCGATGTCCTCCTCGTCGACCTCCTCGCGCAGCATGCGGCCGCGCTGGTGCTGGTCGGCGAGTCCGCGCTCGAGCTCGGCCTGCTGCTTCTCGAGCCCCGGGATCACGCCGAAGCGCAGCTCGGCGGCGCGATTGAGGTCGCCGGTGCGCTCGGCCTCGGCCATCGACTGGCGCGCGCGCTCCAGCTCCTCCTTGACCTTGCCGATCTGGGTGATGCCGCCCTTCTCGGCCTGCCACTGCGCCTTGAGCACGACCGAGCGCTCCTTGAGGTCGGCCAGCTCGGCGTCGATCTTGCCGAGGCGCTCGCGGGCCGCCGGATCGTCCTGGTCACGCGCGACCGAGACGCGCTCGATCTGCAGCTGCATGATCCGCCGCTCGATCTCGTCGATCGCCTGCGGCATCGAGTCGATCTGCATGCGGATGAGCGCGGCCGACTCGTCGACGAGGTCGATCGCCTTGTCGGGCAGGAAGCGGTCGCCGATGTAGCGGTGCGACAGCACGGCCGCCGCCACCAGCGCCGAGTCCTTGATCTTCACCTTGTGGTGGACCTCGTACTTGTCCTTGAGGCCGCGGAGAATCGCGATCGAGTCTTCGACCGACGGCTCACGGACCATGACAGGTTGGAACCGACGTTCGAGAGCAGGATCTTTCTCGATGTGCTTGCGGTACTCGTCGAGCGTGGTGGCGCCGATGCACCTAAGCTCGCCGCGGGCCAGCGCCGGCTTCAGCATGTTGGCGGCGTCCACGGCGCCCTCGGCGGCGCCGGCGCCGACCAGCGTGTGCAACTCGTCGATGAAGCAGATGATCCGCCCCTCCGACTCGGTGATCTCCTTGAGCACGGCCTTGAGCCGGTCCTCGAACTCGCCGCGGTACTTCGAGCCGGCGACCATGGCGCCGATGTCGAGGGCGAGCAGCCGCTTGTCCTTGAGCCCCTCGGGCACGTCGCCGGCCACGATGCGCTGGGCCAGCCCCTCGACGATCGCGGTCTTGCCCACGCCGGGCTCGCCGATCAGCACCGGGTTGTTCTTCGTCCGCCGCGACAGCACCTGGATCACGCGGCGGATCTCCTCGTCGCGGCCGATGACCGGGTCGAGCTTGCCCTTGCGCGCCGCCTCGGTCAGGTCACGCGAATACCGCTGCAGGGCCTGGTACTTGTCCTCCGGATTGGGATCGGTCACGCGCTGGGTGCCGCGCACGTCCACCAGGGCCCGGTAGATCGCGTCGGCCGTCACGCCGGCCGCCGCCAGGGCCCGGCCGGCCGCGCCGTCGGGCTCCTGGGCGATGGCGATCAACAGGTGCTCGGTGGAGACGTACTCGTCCTTCAGCCGCTCGGCCTCGCGCTGGGCGCGCTCGAGCGTGCCCCGCAGGCGCTCGTCGAGATACTTTCCACCGCCGCCGCGCACCTTGGGTATACGCGCCAGCTCGGCCTCGATCTGCTGCTGTACGCCGTCGGCCCGGACGCCGAGCTTGCCGAGGACGGGCGCCACCACGCCCTCGCGCTGCTGGAGCAGCGCGGCGAGCACGTGCTCGGGCAGGACCGCCTGGTGCTCGTGCTGATCGGCCATCGACTGCGCGGCCTGGATCGCTTCTTGAGCCTTGACCGTGAACTTGTCCAATCGCATCGCTCGTTCCTATTCCTGCGCGTAGCCGCCGCGAGGTGAGTCGCCGCGGAGCGCCTTCAGTTTCTCGTAGAGCTCGCGTTCCTCCGGCCGCAGATCGGCCGGCATCACGATGCGGACGGTCACCAGCTGGTTGCCGTGGCCGCCGCCCTTCAGCTTCGGCATCCCGTAGCCCGGCAGCCGGAACGTCCGTCCGCTCGACGTCCCGGGCGGGATCTTCATCGACACCTTGCCGCGGAGCGTGGGGATCTCCAGCGTGACGCCGAGCGCGGCCTCCGGCGCGGTGATCGGCACCGTCAGGTGGATGTCGTCGCCGTGGCGCTCGAACTCGCGGTGCGCAGCCACGGCCACCGCCAGGTACAGATCGCCGCCGCCGGCGCCCTGGCCCGACACGCGGACCTTCTGGCCCGTTCGCACGCCGGCGGGGATCTTCACGTCGACCTCGTGGCGCCCGCGCTGCCAGCCGCTGCCGTGACAGGTCGCGCACGGCTTGCCGCTCACGTTGCCGCTGCCGTGGCAGGTCGGGCACGGCTCCTCGACGTCGAACTCGAACGATTTGCGAGTCCCGCTGTAGGCCTCCTCCAGCGTGATCGCGACGTTGGTCTGGACGTCCTGGCCCCGGGCCGCGTGGCGGCCACCGGTGAACCCGCCCAGCCAGTCGTCCACGTCCACCCGGCCTCCCGGGCCCGACCCCGCGCCAGCGCGCGGGCCACGGTCGCCGAAGATCGTCCGGAAGAACTCCGAAAAGTCACCAAGGTCGGCGTACTCCACTCGGCCGGCCCCCGGTTGCCCGGCCGGACCTGGCTGCACTTGGCGGTCCCAGTCGGGCCCGAGCGTGTCGTACCGCCGCCGCTTCTCCGGATCGGAAAGCACCTCGTACGCCTCGGCCAACTCCCGGAAGCGTTGCCCCGAATCCTTCCCCTTCGACACATCCGGGTGGTGCTTCCGCGCGAGCTTCCGATACGCAGACTTGATCGTCTTGTCGTCCGCCCCGCGGTCGACCCCCAAAATCCGATAGTAGTCCTTGAACTCAACTGCCATTGACCAAACCTACTGGTTACTGTAGCAGAAGAATTGAGTCCCCGCCACTAAAGCCAAGAGAATCTCCATCAGACATTGGGATCTTCTCGGGCGAAAGAGGAGAGGAACACGCCGTCAGGCGTGCGACGACCGCCGAAGGGGGGCGAAGCCCCCCTCGGGGGTCACCCGCGTCCTACCGTGAACGCGACGTACAGGGACATCGGGCCGCGCTGGAGCAGGACCGTGAGGCGGTCGCCGTCCTTGGCGTCGCGCGTGATCTTCTCGTAGTCTCCCGTGCTGCGGATCTTCTGGCGGTTGATCTCGCGGATCACGTCGCCCCGCTGGATTCCCGCTTCGGCCGCCGGGCTGCCCTCCTCCACGCGCGCGACGATGACGCCCTCGCTGGTCCTCAGATTCAGCTGCCGGGCGACCTCCGGCGTGATCGGCCGCACGTCCATGCCCAGGACCGTGGGCGTGCTCCCACGGGCGCCGCCGCGCTGTTGGGCCTCACGCTCGTCGGGCGCTTCCCCGATCCTCACGTCCAGGGTGCGCTCGCCGCCGTCCCGCCACACCTTGACCTTGCTGTCATGCCCGGGCGTGGCCAGCCCCACGGCGCGCTGCAGATCCGACGGCACTTCCGTACGCTTGCCCTCGAACTCCAGCAGGATGTCGCCCGGCTTGAGGCCGGCCTTGCCGGCCGGACTGTCGGGCACCACGTCGGAGACGAGGACGCCCTTGGTGTCCCTGGCGCCGAACGAGTTCGCCAGGTCGGAGGTGAGCGGCTGGATCGACACGCCCAGCCAGCCACGACTGACCCGCCCCTTGGTCGACAGCTCGGTGTAGATCTTCCGCGCCATGTTGGACGGGATCGCGAAGCCGATGCCGGAGCCGCCGGCGACGATGGCCGTGTTGATGCCGACGACCTCGCCCTGCATGTTCACCAGCGGACCGCCGGAGTTGCCGGGATTGATGGCGGCGTCGGTCTGCAAGAAATCGTCGAAGGGGCCCTGGCCGATCTGGCGGGCCTTGGCGCTGATGATCCCCGCCGTCACCGTGGCCTGCAGCCCGAACGGCGAGCCGACCGCGATCACCCAGTCGCCCACCTGCATCCGGTCGGAGTCACCCAGCCGGGCGAAGGCGAACTTGCCCCGGCCGTCGTCGAGCTTGAGCACGGCGAGGTCGGTCTTCTTGTCCACGCCGATGAGCTTGGCCTTGTGCTTGCCGCCGTCGAGCGTGATCACCTCGATCTCCGTGGCCTTCTCGACGACGTGCGCGTTGGTCAGCGCGATGCCGGAGGGATCGATGATGACGCCCGAGCCCAGACTGCGCTGCGGGATCCGCTCGGGCACGTCGCCAAAGAAGCGGCGGAAGAACTCCTCGCCGAAGAACTCCTCGAACGGCGTGCGGCCGCCGCCACCGCCCCGGGAGAGGGTATTGATGTTGACGACGGCCGGCTTGATCGCCTCGGCCACCTTCGCGAAGGTGCCGGTGGTCAGCGGCATCTGCACCGGCAGGATTGGGGCCTGCAGCGCCGGCGGCGCTTGCGCGAGCAAGGGCGCCGGGCGCCACGGCCCGCGCGTGGCCGCGAGGGAGCCGACCGCGATACCGACGACCAGAGTCACGACGAGCGCCCCGCTGAACGTCTTGCCTCTGAGCTGCATGACTCGCCTCCTCGGCGTTGCCCTCAGACGATCTCGCCGGCCAGCAGCCGCTTGAGCCGCTCGCCGTCCAGGGTCTCCACCCGCTTCAGCTCGGCCGCCGCGTGGATGAGCACGGCCTTCTTGGCCGTGAGCAGGCCGCGCACGCGGTCCTGCGTGCGGTCCAGGATCGCCCGGACCTCCTCGTCGATGGCGCGGGCGGTGGCGTCGCTGTAGTCACGCTCACCGCCGCCGACGGCGCCCCTGAGGAACAGCGGCGCGCGCTCACCGTAGGTGGCGAGCCCGAGCCGCTCGGACATCCCATACTTCGTCACCATCAGGCGCCCCAGCTCGGTGGCCCGCTCGAGGTCGTTGTGGGCGCCGGTCGACACCTCACCGTACACGAGCTCCTCGGCCACGCGGCCCCCCAGCAAGACGGCGATGCGGTCCTCGATCTCGCTCCGGGTCATCAGGAAGCGGTCCCCGGTCGGCAGCTGGTACGTCATGCCGAGCGCCGCCACGCCGCGCGGGATGATCGTCACCTTGTGGACGGGATCGGCGTGGGTCACCGACGACGCCACCAGCGCGTGGCCCATCTCGTGGTGCGCGACGATGTCCCGCTCCTTCTCCGAGAGCACCCGGCTCTTCTTCTCGAGTCCGGCCACGACTCGATCGATCGCTTCCTCGAAATCCGCCATCTCGACGGCGTTCTTTTCTTTCCGCGCGGCCAGCAGGGCCGCCTCGTTGACGATGTTGGCCAGGTCGGCGCCGGCGAAGCCCGGGGTGCGGGCGGCGATCACCGCCAGGTCGACGCCGGGCGCCAGCACGACCGCCCGGGCGTGCAGCCGCAAGATGGCCTCGCGCCCGCGCACGTCCGGCTTGTCGACGACCACCTGGCGGTCGAAGCGCCCGGGCCGGAGCAGTGCCTGATCGAGGACCTCCGGCCGGTTGGTGGCGGCGATGAGTATCACGCCCTTGGAGGAGTCGAAGCCGTCCATCTCGGCCAGGAGCTGGTTGAGCGTCTGCTCGCGCTCGTCGTGGCCGCCCATGAACCCGCTGGCGCCGGCTCGCGACTTGCCGATGGCGTCCAGCTCGTCGATGAACACGATGCACGGCGCCTTATCCTTGGCCTGCTCGAAGAGATCGCGCACGCGAGAGGCGCCCACGCCCACGAACATCTCGACGAACTCCGAGCCGGACAGCGTGAAGAACGGCACGTCGGCCTCGCCGGCCACGGCCCGGGCCAGCAGGGTCTTGCCGGTGCCAGGGGGACCCACCACGAGCACGCCCTTGGGGATGCGGCCGCCCAGGCGCTGGTACTTCTTGGGGTTCTTG
>JBGPZN010000089.1:0-10020 GCA_041493815.1 Methylomirabilia bacterium | reverse complement strand
GGCTTCCGGCGGCGATCTTGCTGCTCGTGACCCTCGGGTTTCGCCTGCGCGGCGGGCGGGGATGACGCCGGCGCTGCTCTTCGACCTCGACGGCACGCTCACCGACCCGCGGGCCGGGATCGTGCGGTCGATCCAGCACGCGCTCGAGCGACTGGCGCGGCCGTGTCCGCCGGAGGCGGCGCTGGCCGCCTGCATCGGGCCGCCGCTGCGCGGGACGTTCGGCCGGCTGCTCGCGACGTCGGACCGGGAGCTGATCGAGCGGGCGATGGCGCTGTACCGCGAGCGGTTCGCCGTGGTGGGCCTCTACGAGAACGAGGTCTACGCGGGCGTCCTGGCCGTGCTCGGCGATCTGGGCCGCGGCGGCCGCCGGATGTTCGTGGCGACCTCCAAGCCGGCGGTCTTCGCCGATCGCATCGTGCGGCACTTCGCGCTCGACCACCACTTCCACGGTGTCTACGGTCCCGACCTCGACGGCCGCTGGGACGACAAGACTGATCTGCTCGCGCACCTGCTCGCCTCGGAGCGGCTCGCCGCGGAGGACGTCGTCATGATCGGCGATCGTCACGCCGACATCGTCGCCGCGAGGGCCAACGGCGTGCGAGCGATCGGCGTGCTGTGGGGCTACGGATCCCGCGAGGAGCTGCTCGGGGCCGGCGCCGACGCCGTGTGCGCGGCCCCGGGTGACCTGCCCGCGTGCGTGACGCGTGTCCTGGGCTCGCGCGATGGCTGAGGTCGGCTACGTCCGGGCCTGGCGGGGACGGGGCCAGTGGCCGGTCGCGCGGAGCGCGTCGAACACGCGGGCCGGCGTCACCGGCAGCCGGGTGATCTCCACACCGTAGTCGGCGAGCGCGTCCTCGACGGCGCCGGCGATCATGGCGCCCGGCGCGATCACGCCGCTCTCGCCCACGCCCTTGACGCCGAGCTCGTTGACGGAGGACGGAAACTCGACGTGGACGACGTCGAGCGTCGGGAAATCGGCGGCGCGCGGCAGCGCGTAGTCCATCAACGACCCGGTGACGAGCTGGCCCTGGCCGTCGTGCACGACCTCCTCCAGCATCGCGCTGCCCAGCCCCTGCGCGGTGCCGCCGTGGACCTGGCCCTCGACGACCATGGGATTGATCGAGCGCCCGGAGTCGTGGACGACGGCGTGGCGGACGATCGCGAGCGTGCAGGCCTCGAGGTCCACCTCGACCACGGCGGCCTGGGCGCCGAACGCCCAGGTGACGCTGTTTGGATAGAAGAAGACGCAGGCGCCCAACCCCGGCCCGCCGGCGTTCGCGAGCGCCTTGCTGCGGACGGCGGCCCGAGCGACCCGCCCCAGGGGGATGCGACGGTCGGGCGCGCCGGCGACCCACACGTCGCCCTCGGCGACGACCACGTCCGCGGCCGCGCACTCGAACATCTCGGCGGCGACCAGGCGCGTCTTGCGCACGACCTCGCGGGCCGAGCGCGCGACCGCGGGCCCGGCCACCGCGGCCACCCGGCTGGCGATCGTGCCCATGCCGAAGCCCACGCAGTCGGTGTCGCCGCCGCGGACGACGACGCGCTCGAGCGGCACGCCCAGCTCGGCCGCGCAGATCTGGGCCAGCGTCGTCTCGTGGGCCTGACCCTGGGCGCCGACGCCGACGTCGACGAGCACCAGCCCGCTTGGATCGACGCTGACGTCGGCGCCCTCGAACGGTCCGATGCCGGTGCCCTCCACGTACGCCGACAGGCCGAGGCCGATCGGCCGCGCCGTCGCGCGCCGCGCGCGCTGCTCCGTGCGCCAGCCCGCGTAGTCGAGGCGCTCCAGCAGCGCGTCGAAGGCGGCGACGTAGTCGGCCGGGTCGTAGATGATCGGCACGCCGTCGCGATAGGTGAGCCCGGTGGCGAACGGCATCTGCTCGGGGCGGATGAGGTTGTGACGGCGGAAGGCGGCGGGGTCCATGCCGATCGCGCGGGCGGCGCGGTCGAGCAGGCGATCGAGGACGAGCGCGGCTTCCGGGCGGCCGGCGCCGCGATAGGCGGCGCCGAAGCTCTTGTTGGTGACGATGTTGTCGGCGCGGGCGCGATAGTGGGGCACGCGGTAGGGCCCCACGAGGTGGTTCATCGTGTTCGCGGTCATCGCGCCGCCGAGCGTGGGAAACGCGCCGTGATCCCGCGTGAACGTCGTCTCCAGCGCCGTGATCGTCCCGTCGCGCCGCACCCCGAGCCTCGCCTCGTGGGTTTGATCGCGATCTCCGGAGGCGGTGAGGAAGTGCTCGCGCCGCGTCTCCACCCACTTCGCGGGCCGCTCGAGCCGTCGGGCGACGGCGGCGACCAGCACGTCCTCGGGATAGACGTGGCCCTTGATGCCGAAGCCACCGCCGACGTCGGGCGCGATGACCCGCACGGCGTCCTCCGGCAGGTCGAGGGCCGACGCCACGGCGGTCCGCACGTTGAACGGGACCTGGGTCGACGACCAGATCGTCAGCCGCCCGCTCTGGGCGTCCGGCGCGGCCAGCACCGCGCGGCCCTCGATCGGCACGCCGGTGACGCGCGGGTAGGTGAGATGGATCTCGACGATCGTCTCGGCCTCGGCGAAGCCGCGCGCCACGTCGCCGGCGCGGGCCTCCTGGCGCCCGGCGCGATTGTCCCGCCAGCCGTCGTGCACGACCGCCGGCGCCGGCACGACGGGCGCGGCCGCCACCGGCAGCGGCTCGTAGTCGACGACGACCGCGGCGGCGCCGTCGGCGGCGCGATAGGGATCGTCGGCCACGACCACCGCGACCGCCTCACCGACGTGCCGCACGCGCTCGCCGGCCATCACGGGATGCACGTAGGCGGGCCAGTCTGGCTCGCGGATCAGCGGCGGCACCGAGGCCGCCAGCTCGGGAGCCTCGCGAACGGTGAGGACGCACAGCACACCGGGCAGTCGGAGCGCCGCCGTGCCGTCGACGCGGAGCACTCGCGCGTGCGCGTGTGGGCTGCGCACGAGCGCCAGATGCACCATGGCCGGCAGCCGGAGATCGTCGACGTAGCGGCCGGCGCCGGTGAGGAGTCGCCGGTCTTCCTTGCGCTTGGGCGAGGCGCCGATCACGATCGGGTCGAGGCCCCCTCCGACTTCAGGTGAACATCCCGCTGGGCCTGCAGCCCGCCGTCGGCGTACGACATGAGCTCGGGCCGGCCCTTGCCGAGCATCACTTGAAGGTAGGCGGGCTCCAGCCCCACGTTCTCGTAGCCGTGGATCACGTTGGCCGGGCACGACACGCAGTCCCACTCGCCGAGCACGGCCTCGACCTGCTGCCCGCGCTCGTCCTGGAAGAAGACGCGCACCTTGCCGCGCAGGATGAAGAAGATCTCTTCGACCTCGTGGGTGTGGGCGGCGTTGCCCTGGCCCGGCGGCACGAACATGACGCTGAGCGTGAAGTGCTCGGCGGGAATGTAGCGGCCATCGGTCTTACCGGAGGCGCCGTAGCCGATGACGCGATGCTGGGCGCGGCGGTAACCGTCGACGCGCGCGTCGGCGAACGCGTCCCAGTCGGCGATTCGGTCCGTCCAACGCGCCACCTGTCGCTCCAGCAATTCCGGCAACGACTCAGCCATGGCCATCACCCCCAGGGCCGAAATTCTATCAGAGGGGTTGCCCAAGAGACGGGCGAGCCGGTGTAACTAGCAGGAATCGCGCACGGTGGCCTCGCTCGCCCACCGGCTTATCCACGGCCCGCTCACACGTTCGGTGGAAAAGTCCCCGTGATATTCTTGCGCGGTGATGTCGCGCTCCAACCTGATTGGCCTCCAACCGTCCGAGCTGGAAGATCTCGCCGTCTCGCTCGGTGCCTCCCGCTACCGCGGCCGGCAGCTGGCGACGTGGATCTATCGCAAGGGGATCGTCGATCTGGACGCGATGACCGACCTGTCGCGCGAGTTCCGCGGGCGCCTGGCCGAGGCGCACGAGATCGCGCTGCCGGAGATCGAGCGCGAGACGCGCTCGCAAGACGGCAGCCGCAAGCTCGTCTTCCGGCTCGCCGACGACCGCCGGGTGAGCGCGGTGCTCATGCCCGACGATGGACGAACCACGCTCTGCCTGTCGACGCAGGTCGGCTGCGGCTTCGCCTGCGCCTTCTGTTTGACCGGCACCATGGGGCTCGATCGCAACCTGACGGTCTCCGAGATCGTGGGCCAGCTCATCGTGGCCAATAGATTGCTCGGCGGCGACGAGCGGGTCACGCACATCGTCTTCATGGGAATGGGCGAACCGTTGGCGAACTACGCCAACCTGGTCGCCGCACTCCGGATCCTCATCGACGCCAAGCTCGGCATCGGCTACTCGCCGCGGCGCATCACGGTCTCGACGGTCGGCCTCGTCTCCGGCATCGACCGCCTGGGCCGCGAGGACCTCAAGGTCAACCTGGCGATCTCGTTGCATGCGGCCTCCGACGAGGTGCGAGGACGGCTGATGCCGGTGAACCGCTCGTGGAACCTTGACGCGCTGCTCGCGGCCGTGCGCCGCTATCCACTGGCGCCGCGACAGCGGATCTTCTTCGAGTACGTCATGCTGGACGACGTCAACGACAGCGCCGAGGAGGCGCAGCGGCTGGCGCGCCTGCTGCGCGGCATCCGGGCCAAGGTCAATCTGATCCCGTTCAACGACTGGGACGACTCCGGCTTCCGCCGGCCGCCGCTGGCCCGCATCCTGGCGTTTCAGGCCATCCTCCTCGCCGCCGGCATCACCACCACGGTGCGCTGGAGCAAGGGCGAGGACATCGGCGCCGCCTGCGGTCAGCTGAAAGAGCCAGTCGAGGCCGCCTGACGGCATGACAGGCGTGACGGGTATGACAGGCGTGACGGTATGACAGCGGACCCGGAGCCGGCCACTTTCTCGAACAGGCCACCCACGCTTCAAGCCGGCCTCACGTCACCCGCTACAACAATTACCTTTGTGACATTGGGTTGTCGCCTCAACCAGGTCGACACACACCAGATGCAGACGTCGCTGGAAGCCGGCGGCTGGCGCACGGTCGAGGCCCACGCGGCGCCGGACGTCGTCGTGATCAACACGTGCACCGTCACCGCGCGTGCGGAGCTCTCCGACCGCCAGGCGATTGGCCGCGCGCGGCGAGCCAATCCGAGCGCGCGCATCGTCGTCACCGGGTGCTGGGCGCAGACGAGCCCGGCTGAGATCGCCGCGCTGGGTGGCGTCGACCTGGTGCTCGGCAATGCCGACAAGGCTCGGCTGCCCGCGCTGCTCGCCGAGCGGGCGCCGGGTCGGAGCGCGCCACGCGTCGAGGTCAGGGCCCTCGGCGGCGCTCGCCTGGAGCCCGTCGCCCCGCGCCCGCACCTCAACGGCCGCGCGCGCGCGTTCGTGAAGGTCCAGGACGGCTGCCAGCATCGGTGCGCGTTCTGCATCGTGCCGTTCGCTCGCGGCGGCAGCCGCAGTCTCGAGCCGGCGGTCGTCGAGGACCAGGTGCGTCTGCTCGTCGAGGGCGGGCACCCGGAGGTCGTGCTGACCGGCGTGGACCTCGGCCACTACGGTGCCGACCTGGCGCCGCGCAGCAACCTGGCCGCCCTGCTCGCGCGGCTGGTGCAGGTGCGGGGGTTGCGCTGGCTGCGCCTGTCGTCGCTGCTGCCGGCCTATTTCTCCGACGACGTGCTCGCGATCCTCACGACGTCGCCGGTGATCGCGCCGCACTTCCACGTGCCGCTGCAGAGCGGCAGCGACCGCGTGCTGCGCCGCATGCGCCGGCCCTACACGGTGGCCACGTACCGCCGGGTGATCGAACGGCTGGCCGCGGCGATCCCACGCCTGGGCCTCGGCGCCGACGTCATCGTCGGCTTTCCCGGCGAGACCGCCGCCGACTTCGCCGCCACCCGAGCCCTCGTCGAGGCGTTGCCGTTCTCCTACCTGCACGTGTTCCCGTACTCCGAGCGGCGGGGGACGGAGGCGGCGCGGCTGCCGGGGCGGCTCGGTGCGAGCACGGTCGCGGATCGCGCGCGCGGGCTGCGCGAGGTGGCCGCGGCCCACGGCCGGCGCTTCCGGGCGGCGCTGGTGGGCCGTACGGAGGACGCGCTCGTGCTGGAGACGCGCGATCGCGCCAGCGGCGACCTGGTCGGGCTGACCGGCAATTTCGTCGAGGTGACGTTCGCGGGACCGGATCACCTGCGGCGCCGGCTCGCGCGCGTGCGCGTGACGGCCGCGGGCGACGACGCGGTCCACGGCGTCCTGGAAGCCTCGCCGGCGGCATGAGCGTTCCGGCGATCGGCGTCATCGGCGGTAGCGGGCTCTACGAGCTGGAGGGGCTCACCGACGTCCGCTGGCGGCGCGTGCGGACGCCGTTCGGCGACCCCTCCGACGAGTACTGCACTGGCACGTTCGAGGGGCGGCCGGTGATCTTCCTGCCACGCCATGGGCGCGGTCACCGGCTCACCCCCAGCGAGCTGAACTTCCGCGCCAACATCTGGGGGCTGAAGTCGCTCGGCGCCGAGTGGGTGATCTCGATCTCCGCCGTCGGCAGCATGAAGGAGACGATCCACCCCCTCGACCTCGTCATCCCCTCGCAGTTCTACGACGCCACGCGCCGGCGCCTCTCCACCTTCTTCGGCGAGGGCATCGTGGCCCACGTCGGGATGGCCGATCCGGTGTGTCCGGCGCTGGCCGACGCGCTGGAGAAGGCGGGTCGGGCGACCGGCGCCACCGTGCACCGTGGCGGGACTTACATCTGCATCGAGGGGCCGCAGTTCTCCACCAAGGCCGAGTCCCGTATCTACCGCGGCTGGGGCGTGGACGTCATCGGCATGACGAACATGCCGGAGGCCAAGCTCGCCCGCGAGGCGGAGCTATGCTACGCGACGCTGGCCCTCGTCACCGACTACGACGTGTGGCACGAAGGGCACGACGCGGTGACGGTGGAGGCGGTGATCCAGACGCTGCTGCGCAACGTGGCCACGGCCAAGGACGTCCTGCGCCGGATCATCCCGGCGATGGGCCCGCCGCGCACGTGCCCGTGTCCGGACCTGCTGCGCAACGCCGTCATCACGCAACCCGCGGCGTTCCCGCTGGCCACCCGCCGCCGTCTCGACCTGCTGATCGGGAAGTACTTTCCGATGCCGACCAGGAAGCCGAAGAAGGCGCCGCGTGGCTGACCTCGACGTCGTCGGCATCGGCAACGCGCTGGTCGACGTGCTCAGCCGCGAGAGCGAGGCCTTCGTGAAGGCGCAGCGGCTGGTCAAGGGCGCCATGCAACTGGTGGACGAGGCGCGCGCGCGCGAGCTGTACGCGGCGATGGGTCCCGCCGTCGAGGTCTCGGGTGGCTCGGCCGCCAACACCATCGTCGGCGTGGCGTCGTTCGGGGGACGCGCGCACTACGTGGGCAAGGTCCGCGACGACCAGCTCGGCGAGGTGTTCCAGCACGACCTGCGCTCGGTCGGGGTGGGCTACTCGACCAGCCCGGCGACCAGCGGCCCCTCCACCGGGCGGTGCCTGATCGTCGTCACGCCCGACGCACAGCGCACGCTGACCACCTATCTCGGCGCCTCCGTGCAGCTCGGCCCGGCCGACGTCGACAAGGGCGTGATCGAGCGCGCGGCGATCCTCTACCTCGAGGGCTACCTCTTCGACCCGCCCGAGGCGCAGCGGGCGTTTCACGTGGCCGCCGGCGTCGCGCACGCGGCCGGCCGCAAGGTCGCGCTGACCCTGTCGGATCCGTTCTGCGTCGATCGCCATCGCGCCGCGTTCCGGGACCTCGTCGAGCGCCACGTCGACATCCTGTTCGCCAACGAGGCCGAGATCCGCGCGCTCTACGAGGCGGCCGACTTCGACGCCGCCCTGCAGCAGGTCCGCCGCCACTGCGCGGTGGCCGCGCTCACCCGCAGCGAGCGGGGATCGGTCGTCGTCGCGGGCGCCGACGTCCACGTCATCGACGCCCATCCGGTGCGAGCGGTCGTGGACACCACCGGCGCCGGCGACCTCTACGCCGCCGGGTTCATGTTCGGGCTGAGCCGCGGCCGGAGCCTGGCGACGTGCGGGCGGCTGGGCTCGCTGGCGGCGGCCGAGGTCATCTCGCACGTCGGCGCCCGTCCGCAAACCCCGCTGGCGCAGCTGACCGGAGCGGTACCGGCATGAGCGCAGACCCCGCGCTCGACGCGAAGTACGCGCGGCTGGTGGGCCTGCTGCGCGACATGCAGAGCGTCGTCGTGGCGTTCTCGGGCGGTGTGGACTCGACGCTGCTCGCCCGCGCCGCCGGCGACGCCCTCGGCGACCGCGCGCTGCTCGTCACCGCGGACTCCGAGACCTACCCGGAGGCCGAGCTGGCCGAGGCGCGCCGGCTGGCCGAGCTCATGCGCCTGCGCCACGTCGTGGTCCGGACCGACGAGCTGGCCAACCCGGAGTACGCGCGCAACGGCGCCAACCGCTGCTTCTTCTGCAAGGAAGAGCTGTTCGGGCGGCTGGCGCCAATCGCCGAGCGCGAGGGCATCGGCACGCTCGTCTACGGCGCCAACATGGACGACCTCGGCGACCACCGGCCCGGCATGAAGTCGGCGGCCGAGCGGGGCGTGCGGGCGCCGCTGATCGAGGCGGAGCTGACCAAGCGCGAGATCCGTGACCTCTCGCGCCAGCTCGGCCTGCCCACGTGGGACAAGCCCTCGTTCGCGTGCCTGTCGTCGCGCTTCCAGTACGGCGACCGGATCACCGCCGAGAAGCTGCGCCAGGTCGACGCGGCCGAGTCGTTCGTCCGCTCGCTCGGCTTCCGGCAGTTCCGCGTCCGCCATCACGACCGCCTGGCGCGCCTGGAGATTCCGCTCGACGAGATCCCGCGGCTGTGGGAGGAGGGCCGCCACGAGGCGATCGTGACCCGGTTCCGCGAGATCGGCTACCTCTACGTCGCGGTGGACCTCGGCGGGTTTCAGTCCGGCAGCGCCAACCTGCTGCTGGCCCTCAGGCGGGGCGCGCGTGGATAAGGACACGCTCCGGCGGCTGCTCGACGAGGTCCAGGTGGGCCGCCTGGGCGTGGACGCGGCGCTGGCCCGGCTGGCCGGCCTGCCGTTCGAGGACCTCGGCTTCGCCAAGGTCGACCACCATCGCGCGCTGCGCGCGGGCGGGCCGGAGGCGGTCTACTGCCCCGGCAAGACCGCGGAGCAGGTGATCGCCATCGTCGGCCGGCTGGCCACGCACCACGCCAACGTGCTGGCGACGCGCTGCGAGGCCGCGGTGGCCGCGGCCGTCGAGGCCGCCGGCGTGCCCTGCGCGTATCACGCCGGCGCCCGGCTGCTGGTCGTGCGGCCGGAGCCGGTGGACGGCGTCGGCCTGATCGTCGTCGCCGCCGCGGGCACCGCCGACCTTCCGGTCGCGGAGGAGGCCGCGCTGGTCGCCGAGGCGCTCGGCAACCGCGTCGAGCGCCTGTCCGATTGCGGCGTGGCGGGCCTGCACCGGCTGCTGGCGTATCGCGAGCTGCTGAGCGAGGCCAACGCGATCGTGGCGGTGGCCGGGATGGAGGGCGCGCTGCCGAGCGTCATCGGCGGGCTCGTCGATCGCCCCGTGATCGCGGTGCCGACCAGCGTCGGCTACGGCGCCTCGCTCAACGGCCTCGCCGCGCTGCTGGCCATGCTGAACTCGTGCGCGCCGGGCGTGTCGGTGGTCAACATCGACAACGGCTACGGCGCCGCCCACCAGGCGAGCCAGATCAACCGTCTCGTCGCCAAGCTCCGCTGACGCGTCGGCGATGAGCTTCGCATGACTTCGTTGCGCTCCTCGTCCTGCTCGCTCCTCGCCAACGCGTCTGGTTTGCGTGATGGGGTGAACGGCTGATGGCTAGGGTCGTGTACTTCGACTGTCCGAGCGGGGCGTCGGGGGACATGATTCTCGGGGCGCTCGTGGACGTCGGGGTCGAGGTCGGGGTGTTGCGGGCGGAGCTCGAGAAGTTGCGGGTGCGGGGGTGGACGCTGACGGCGCGGGAGGTGCATCGTGGGGTGTTCCGGGCGACGAAGGTGGACGTCGAGGTGGATCGCGGGGCGCACCACGAGCACCGGCGCCTGAGCGACATCACCGCGATCCTCGGCGCCAGC
>JBGPZN010000330.1:0-4294 GCA_041493815.1 Methylomirabilia bacterium | reverse complement strand
CTATCGCCTCGCCCAGCGCGGCGTGCAGCCGGCCCCGCGCCCGGCGCCCAAGCCGGTCGTGGAGCGCCGGCCCGAGCGCGCGGTCCGGGCGTGGCTGAGCGGCGTGGATGGCAGCGGCTCGCGCGCGGTGTGGCTGCTGTTCGAGGGCGCCTTCAGCGGCCAGGCGCTCTGCTCGCTGATCGTGAACGACGAGGCCGGCGTGATGGACGCCGCCGGCGGCGAGATCACCAAGAAGCGGCTGGAGACCGAGCTGGCCGCGCTGCGCGCCTCGCAGAAGCTGCCGTGGGTCGAGGTCGAGCCGGCGCTGGCGCTGGCGATCGTCGGCGAAGCCATCACCCTGCACCGCGCCCGTGGCACGGCGCCGCCCTCGGCGTTCGCGCGCTGGGAGCGGCTGTTCCCGCCGACCGAGCCCGCTCCCCCGGCCGCGCTCACGGCCGATGCGGCGCTCGCGGAGCGCGCGGCCTCGTTGCTCGAGCTGCCGGAGCTGGCGGGCTGGTTCCTCGATCCCGAGGCCGTGCAGGCCGACGCGCTCGACCTGCTGCAGGCCCGCGAGAGCAAGCTGGTCGTCAGCGATCAGATCAAGGCCGAGCGCGAGGAGGCCATCGTCGCGCGCGTGGTCGAGCGCGAGCTCGGTCCCGACGCGCGGCGCCGGTGGGCGCGCCGGCTCGTCGACATGGCGTTCATCTTCCGCGCGACCGACCGGCCCGAGCCGGCGGCGCTGGCCGAAGCCGCCGCCGCCGCGCTCGCCGACGAGGCTCGCGAGGCGCGCCACCAGCCGTTCGCCCGCGCCCTGGCCCAGCGCGGCATCGACGTCGCCGCCGAGGTCGCCCTCGGCCGCGTCTCGGCCTCCGACGTGAGCCGCAAACCCGGCGCCACGAGTGCCTGAACAAGACCAGCCAAGCCGCAGTACGGAGCGACACACGTGCCATACGGAGCCGCGCGCACCTAGAACAGCCCACCCACGCCCTTACCCGTGCTCGCGGCACTCGCTCCAATGATCACGCTAGTACCAGGCATCCGAGTCGGCCATGCAACCGATCCGGTCGCCCTCACCGGCGTGACCGTCGTGCTCTGCGACACCCCCGCCGTGGCCGGCGTCGAGCTGCGCGGCTGGGCCAACGACGTCGTCGGCCTCGACTACCTCGATCCCCGCCACCTCGTCGGCACCGTGCACGGCGTGGTGCTCGGCGGCGGCAGCCGCTTCGGCGGCGAGGCGATCTGGGGCGTGCTGCGCTGGCTCGAGGAGCAGGGGCGCGGCTACGCCGCCGGTCCCACCGTGGTCCCGCACGTGCCCGGCGCGTTCCTGTTCGACCTCAACGTGGGCGACGGGCGCGTACGCCCCACGCGGGAGATGGGCTACGAGGCGGCCAGCCGCGCCGCGGCAGGGCCCGTGGCCGAGGGCAACGTGGGCGCCGGCACCGGCGCCAGCGTGGGGAAGATCTACGGCCGGCCGCGCGCGATGCGCGGCGGCATCGGCTCGGCCAGCGTCCGGCTCGGCGACGTGATCGTCGGCGCGCTGGTGGCGGTAAACGCGCTCGGCGACGTGCGCGACCTCGAGACCGGCGGGCTCATCGCCGGCGCCCGCGACGCCCCCGACGGCCGGCGGCTGGTCGACAGCGCGCGCGTGCTCCTTCAGGACGGCGCGCCCGAGCGGTTCGCCGCGCCCGCTCACACCACCATCGGCGTCATCGCCACCAACGCGCGGCTCGGCAAGGCCGAGGCCTCGAAGGTGGCCTCGCTGGGCATGCTGGGCTTCGCGCGCGCGCTGTCGCCACCGCACACCGCCTTCGACGGCGACACGCTGTTCGCGCTCTCGGTCGGCGAGGTGGCCGCCGACGTGACCCGGCTGGGCCTGGCGGCCGGCGAGGCGGTAGCCCGGGCCATCGTGCGGGGCGTGCGCGCGGCGACCTCCCTGCCCGACCTTCCGGCCGCCCGCGATCTCTAGCCCGGCCCGCCGGTGAGCCGTCGCGCCGCGGCCTCCGTGACCCGATCGGCGGGGTAGATGACCGGCCGCGCGCGCAGATCGAAGGCGAGCGCGGCGTCCCGCGTCACGCCCGGGTCTCGTCCTCCGGGGGCCGCAGCGTGTCGCGCGCGTCGGCCAGGCGCTCGCCCAGGGCCCGCGCCTCGGCCAGACGGCCCGGCGCGTAGGTGAAGCGCGGATCGGTCGTGTAGCCCGCCCACGCGCTCATGTAGTCGGGGCGGCTCAATCCCAGCGCCAGCTCCGACACCTGTGCCGGGTTGGCGAAGTCGGCCATGATCCCGACCTCCTGATGCACGCCGGCGTTGGCGCCGTCCATGAACGCCTGCAGGGAGCGCGGCTTGGGGCCGTGCGGCAGGCCGACCGGGTGCAGCGAGACCATGCCGGCTCCGACGACGCCGCCGCCGCTGAAGAAGTCGCCGAAGTGGTAGCCAAGCGTCTCCAGGTAGTCGAGGTTCTTGTGGAAGAACGGCACCCACATGCCTTCCTTCTCGACCGACCGCACCGTGAACACGCAGAGGTAGCAGCCCGGCAGCTTGAAGATCGTGTGGCCCGAGGGGGGCACGTGCGAGCGGTCGGCCACCAGCGGCCGCACGTCCTCGACCGCGAACTTGTACGGCAGGTACTCGCCGCGCCAGCCGATCACGTCGAACGGATGCGTGGGATGCACGCGACGCGTGTACGTCGCGTCGACCTTGGACACGATCTCGAAGCGCCCGCTCTCGTTGCGCGTGTCGAGCGAGCGGGGGAATCGGTAGTCGCTGCGGCTGTGGGTGATGAACTGCCCGGTGGTCGGGGCCTCCGACTTCTCGGGATCGCCCGCGAACGACTCGTACATCCAGTAGTAGTGCGGCCCCGGGCCCAGCTCGAAACGGTGCGTGACGCCCTTGGGGACGATCAGGAAGTCGCCCTTGCGGTACTCGATCGGCCCGAACGTGGTCTCCAGCGTGCCGCGCCCCTCATGGACGAAGAACACCATCGTGGCGCCGTGGTGCTCGAAGAAGTAGTCCATGGGCGCGCGCGGCACCGTGACGTTCATGGCGGCGGTGGCGTTGGCGACGAGGCGGCCCATACCGCGGTACACGTCACCCGCTGGTTCGGCCGGCGCCACGCCGAGCACGTGGTGCAGGCCGCCGATGGGGCGCAGCGGCGACTCCCAGCCCGGCGCCCACTTCGGGAGGTGCCGGCCCTCGCCGGGCAGCCAGTTGGTCGGCGGGTAGAGGTGATAGGTGTGGCTCACCTTGCCCGCGAAGCCGCCCCGGCCGTGCTCCTGCTCGAAGACGTGACGGAGCAACGGGCCGGCGTGGGGGGCGCGCGGGACGATGCCGACCTCGGGCGTACCGCTGAAGTACTCGTATTTCTCCACGGCCGGTCCTCCCGCCCCGATTGTAGACCCATCGGGTATGATGCGAGGGATGCGTCGCCGAGCCAAGATCATCCCGTTCCCCACCCGGCTCGCCCCGCCGGCGCCGCCCGCCGAGGGGCGCGAGCTCGTCGAGCTGCACCGCTGCGATCAGGCGGAGGCCGTCGTGGTGAAGAGCCTGCTCGAGAGCGAGGGCATCCCGGCGTTTCTGCGCTCCCGCCTCGCCCACTCGGTGCATCCGTTCACGGTGGGCGCGCAGGGCGAGGTCGTCGTGCTGGTGCCGCCCAGCGAGGTCATCCGCGGTCGCGGCCTGCTCGCGCGCGTCGTAAACGGACCGGACTTCCTCTAGCCCATCGTTTCGACCACTGCCTCCAGCGCGCGGGTGACGCGGGTCAGCGCGGTCTCGTCGAGGGTCGCGCCAGAGTCTCGCGCGGTGTGGTAGGTGTCGAACGGCGGGGGCCGGCGCACCGCGCTCCGCAAGGTGGCGCGCACCGGATGGAAGACGAACGCGCGCAGGGCGTCGGCTTCCGCCGCCGGCACGCTCGTGAGGCCGTAGGCCGGCACGCCGGCCGCGGCAAACGCGCGGTGATCGCTGCCGAAGATCGGGATGCGTCCGACCACGTGGTACGACTCGTCGGCCCGGAGGCCGCCGTCCTCGAGCGCACCACACACGCGAGACAGGAACGGCGTCTCGGCGGGCGCGTCCCACACCGCGACGCTGTCGCCCACCCCGGGCAGCTCGAGGCTCAGCACGCCGGCCACGTCCCGCACGCCGTGGGCCCGTACCCACGCGCGGGTGCCGAGGTAGCCCAGCTCCTCGCAGGCGGGGAACAGCAGGCGGACGCGCCCGGGCGGCTCGCGGGTGGCCCAGCGCTCCAGCAGCGACAGGAGGATCGCCACCGAGGCGGCGTTGTCGTTGGCGCCGGGGCTGCCGGGCACGGCGTCGTGATGCG
>JBGPZN010000601.1:0-2239 GCA_041493815.1 Methylomirabilia bacterium | reverse complement strand
TCATGATGGCGGTGAGGTTGATGCCGAGGACCGCGTAGGGATTCGGCCAGTCGGCGCTGGTGGCGCGCATGCCGCCGTAGGAGGCGAGCAAGACGCCGAACCCGACGGCGTCACCCGCCAGGAAGATCCACATCCCCAGCTAGCCCCAGCTCTCCGGTGTGAGCGGGGACTCGGCCGGTTCCACCGCGTGCGGTGCGGCATGCGATGCAGCCTGACTCATGATGTCTCCTCGTTTGCCGGGATCGGTCCGATCACGCTCGGCGGTGGCGGCACCGGCGTCGGGCGCCGCCACCGCAGACGGTAGCCGGCGGTCCAGCTCAGGACGGCGCCCACCACGCCGGCCACCAGGAACGGCGCGACGAGCAACCCGCCGTAGCCCCAGTTGAACCCGCGGTCACCGTACGCCGAGAACGCGCATGTGGCGCAGGCGGCGGCAGCTCGCGGCGCCAGCGCACCGGCCAGCGTCACCGCCACCATCAATCGCTGGCGCCGGGGCGTCATAGCAGGTACACCGAGACGTAGAGGATCGGCCACAGGCCGACCACGAAGTGCCAGTAGGTCGCGCAGGCACGCAGCATCGTGATGCGGCCGTCGGCGAAGCGCCCGCGTGCGGCCAGCACCAGCGCGACGGCGAGCCACACCAGCGCGCCGAGCACGTGGGCGGCGTGGATGCCGATCAGCGTGTAGAAGGTCGCGCCGTACGCGCCCGACGTCACGGTGAGGCCGTAGTGGATCAAGCGCGCCCACTCGTAGCCCTGCACGGCGAGGAAGAGCGCGCCCAGCGCCGCCGCCCCGGCCAGCCGCTCGACCAGCGCGCGCCCGTCACCCCGCCGGACCGCGCGAAAAGCGGCGATCATGGCGAGGCTGGAGGCGACCAGCACCAGCGTGTTGAGGCCGGTGACCAGCACGGGCAGCCGCGGCTGCAGCGGCGGCGGCCACGTCGGCGCCCCCAGGCGCAGCACGAAGAACGACGAGATCAGCCCCGCGAAGAACATCGACTCAGCCGCCAGGAAGAACAGCATCGCGAGCCGCGCGTTGTCCAGCCGCGGCTGGCGCGGCGCCGGCTCGCGCCGGTCGTCGTCTCCACCCCCGCCGGGCGGTGGCGGCGGCGTGCGGCCGTTGCCGCGCTCGACGACGGGCGGCCGGACCGGCGGCGGCTCGAGGACGAGCGGGCTCACCAGCGGATCCCCACCAGGAACGAGGCAATCACCAGCACGGCCATGATGCCGAGCAGGATGCGCCGCAGGAGGCGGTTGCGGTCATCGAGGTGCGCCATCACGCCGCTCATGCCTTGTCGAACGCCAGCAGCGCCAGCAGGGCCGGCAGGTAGAGCAGCGAGGCCAGCAGCACGCGCCGCGCGTGCAGCGGAGAGGGCGTCAGCGCCTGCTGGACGCCGAACGCCACGAAGGAGCCGCCGAGCAGCAGCGCACCGGCGAAGTACACGCCCCCGGCCAGCCCGATCAGCGTGGGAAGCAGGCTCACGGCCAGCAGAGCCACGCAGCCGCTCAGGATCTGCCGCTCGGTCGCGCGCCCCTCGGCATCGATCACCGGCAGCAGCCGCACCCCGGCCCGCGCGTAGTCGGCCTGGTAGAGCCGGCCGATGGCCAGCGTGTGGGGCAACTGCCACAGGAACAGGATGCCGAACAACACCCAGGCGCCGAGGGCGAGATCGTCGCGCGCGGCCACCCAGCCAGTGACGGGCGGCAGCGCGCCGGGGACCGCGCCCACGATCGTGCACAGCGACGTGCGCAGCTTGAGCGGCGTGTAGGCGAAGATGTAGAGCACGAACGTCGCCGCGGTGACGAGCGTCGCGAGCCAGCCCACCCCCAGCGCGAGGACGGCCAGGCCGGCGGCCGTGAGGCCGGCGCCGAACAGGAGCGCCTCGAGGGGCGCCAGCCGGCCCTCGGGCAGCGGCCGCGTCCGGGTCCGCTCCATGAGCGCGTCCACGTCGCGCTCCCAGTACTGGTTGAGGGCCAGCGTGCCGCCCGCCGCCAGCAGGGTGCCGATCACCAGCGCGATCAACCGGCCGTAGTCGGGCGCGCCCGCCAGCCCCACGTAGTAGCCGACGACCGTGGTGACGAGCACCATCACGACCACACGCGGCTTGGTCAGCGAGACGAGGTCCGCGACCACGCGGCTGCGCTCACGGTCGAGCGTGGCGACGACGACGTCGCTGGGCCGCGTCATCGAGCGACTCCCAGGGCGCCGTGCCCCGCCACCGCGGCCGGGACCGGCCGCG
>JBGPZN010000583.1:0-2299 GCA_041493815.1 Methylomirabilia bacterium | reverse complement strand
GTTCGTCCGCGCCGTCGAGGCGATGGGCTTCGACCACCTCTTCGTGGCCGATCACGTTCTCGGCGCCGATCCGAAGTTCCACTCCCACCCGTCGCTGGCCACGTACTCTCACGAGGCCGTGGTCCACGAGGCCCTCACGCTGATGGCGTACCTCGCGGCCATCACACACCGGCTCACGCTGGCGACTGGCATCCTGATCCTTCCGCAGCGGCAGACGGCGCTGGTGGCCAAGCAGGCGGCCCAGATCGACGTGCTGAGCGGCGGCCGGCTGCGCCTCGGGATCGGCGTGGGCTGGAACGCCGTCGAGTTCGAGGCGCTCAACGAGACCTTCGACAACCGCGGCCGCCGGAGCGCGGAGCAGATCGCCGTCCTGCGCGCGCTGTGGACCCAGCCGGTCGTGGACTTTCGCGGCGAGTTCCACCGGATCAGCCACGCCGGGCTCAACCCCATGCCCATCCAGCGGCCGATTCCCATCTGGTTCGGCGTCGGGAGCCGCGACCAGCCGGTGCCGCCCGAGGCCGCGCTCCGGCGGATCGCGCGACTCGCCGACGGCTGGAGTCCGAACTTCGCGCCGGACGCCCAGGGACAAGCGCTCGTCGGCCGCGTGCACCAGTACGCGCGCGAGGCGGGCCGCGACCCCGCCAAGCTGCCGCTGGAGGGACGCATCCGCCTCGCCGGCCAGGGCCCCGATGGGTGGGCGAAGCAGGTGGACGCGTGGAAAACGTTCGGCGCGACCTCCGTCATCGCCGAGCCGCGGGGCGCCGGGCTCCGCTTTCCCGAGGGCCATCTGGACGTGCTCGGTCGATTCAAAGAGACGCTATGACCAGACGTCGCGTCGCCGTCCTGAGCGCGGTGATCCTCGCCGTCGCCGCGTGCGCGACCGCGCGGCAGACGCCGTCGTCGATCGCCAGCATCGAGCACGTCATCGTGATCTATCAGGAGAACTGGAGCTTCGACGGTCTCTTCGGCAAGTTCCCCGGCGCCAACGGGATCGCCAGCGCGAGCCCGACGTCGATCGCGCAGACCGACAAGGCCGGCCGGCCCTACGCCACCCTGCCGCCCTCGATCGACACGCGGCAGCCGCCGCCGGTGCCGGACGCCCGCATCCCGGCCAACTTGCCGGTGGCACCGTTCGACCTCGCGCCGTACGTGCCGCCGACCTCGCGCACCGGCAACCCGGTGCATCGCTTCTATCAGCAGCAGCACCAGATCAACGGCGGGCGCATGGACCGCTTCGTCGCCTGGACCAACGTCGGCGGGCTCGTCATGAGCTACTATGACGCGACGGGCCTGCCGCTCGGCCAGCTCGCGCAGGAGTTCGTGCTCGCCGACAACTTCTTCCACGCGGCGTTCGGGGGCTCGTTCCTGAACCACATGTGGCTCGTGTGCGCGTGCACGCCACACTGGCCCGACGCGCCGGCGGATCTACGCGCCCGGCTCGACGACAAGGGCCTGCTGGTCAAGGACGGGGATGTCAGCCCCGACGGGTACGTCGTCAACACGGCGTACACGATCAACACGCCGCACCCCGCGCGTATCACGGACGCGCACCACCTGGTGCCGAACCTGACCCTGCCGACGATCGGCGATCGCCTCGACGCCAGGGGCATCACGTGGGCGTGGTATTCGGGCGGCTGGAACGACGCCATCGCCGGCCGGCCGCACGCGCGGTTCGCCTATCACCACCAGCCGTTCGCGTACTTCGCGAAGTGGGCGGACGGCACCGCGGCCAAGGCCAGGCACCTCAGAGACGAGACCGACTTCTTGCGCGACGTTGCCGCCGGCCGGTTGCCGGCGGTCTCGTTCGTCAAGCCGCTCGGCACGCACAACGAGCACCCGAACTCGAGCGAGCCGACCACCGGCCAGCAGCACGTGGCGGAGCTGGTGCGGGCGGTCCGGGCCAGCGCGCTCTGGCCCCGTACGTTGATCATCATCACGTATGACGAGAACGGCGGGCGGTGGGATCACGTGGCGCCGCCGGTCGTGGACCGCTGGGGGCCGGGGACGCGCGTGCCGACCGTGCTCGTGTCGCCGCTTGTCAGGCGCGGGTACGTCGACCACACCCGCTACGACACCACGGCCATCCTCAAGCTGATCGAGACGCGCTGGGGCCTGGCGCCGCTCGGTGCGCGCGACGCCGCGCAGGACGGGTTGACCGGCGCCTTCTGATGTAAGTGGGGGGCCCCGAGATGGCCCCCCCCCAACGCTCGCCGCGCCCCGGCGGAGCCGTGACGCGCCTCGATCGCGCGATTCGTTCACGGCAGGGCGCGAAGGGTGCGCACCGGCGACAGCAAGAGCC
>JBGPZN010000126.1:0-8402 GCA_041493815.1 Methylomirabilia bacterium | reverse complement strand
GGCAGGACGCTCTTGCGGTAGCCTTCAGTCACGCGGTGGATTGGCGGCCTGCGGGTTCTTCAGCCGCTCCTTGTCGGCGAGCGCGGGCTGGTCGCGCAGCGCCATCTTCCGGCTCAGGCGCATCTTGCCGTTGCCGTCGACCTCGATGACCTTGACCAGCACCTCGTCACCCTCGCTCAGCACGTCCTGGACCGTGCGGATGCGGCTCTCGGCGATCTGAGAGATGTGCAGCAGCCCCTCGGTGTTGGGGATGACCTCCACGAAGGCGCCGAACTCGACGATCTTCTTCACCTTCCCGAGGTAGATGCGGTCCAGCTCCACCTCGCGGCAGATGTCCTGGATCATCCCGACCGCCTTCTGCACCGACGCGCTGTCCGGCGAGAAGACCGTGACCCGGCCGTCGTCCTCGATGTCGATCTTGGTGCCGGTGGCCTCCTGGATGCCGCGGACCACCTTGCCGCCGGGGCCGATGATCTCGCGGATCTTCTCCTGGCGGACCTTGATCGTCACGAAGCGCGGCGCGTAGGGGCTCAGCTCGGCCCGCGGCTTCTCGAGGGCCTCGCGCATCTTGCCGAGCACGATCAGGCGGGCCTCGCGCGCCTGCTGGAGCGCCTCCCGCATGATCTCGACCGACACGCCGGTGATCTTGATGTCCATCTGCAGCGCGGTGACGCCCTTGTCGGTGCCGGCGACCTTGAAGTCCATGTCACCGTAGTGGTCCTCGGTCCCCATGATGTCGGTAAGGATGCCGAAGCGGTCGCCCTCCTTGACCAGGCCCATGGCGATGCCGGCCACGTGCGACTTGAGCGGCGCGCCGGCGTCCATCAGCGCCAGGGAGGCGCCGCACACGCTGGCCATCGAGGACGAGCCGTTGGACTCGAGGATGTCGGACACCACCCGCACCGTGTAGGGGAACTCTTCCTTGGGCGGCATCACGGCCTCCACCGCCCGCTCGGCGAGGGCGCCGTGGCCGATGTCGCGCCGGGACGGGGAACCGAAGCGTCGCACCTCGCCGACCGAGAACGACGGGAAGTTGTAGTGCAGCATGAAGTGCCGGTACGACTCGCCTTCCAGCGCCTCGATCTTCTGCTCGTCGGCCTTGGTTCCGAGGGTGGCCGACACCAGCGCCTGGGTCTCGCCGCGGGTGAACAGCGACGAGCCGTGGGCGCGCGGCAGGTAGGCGACCTCGATGGCGATCGGACGGATCTCGTTGACCTTGCGGCCGTCGACGCGGATGCCGCGCTCGACGATCATGCGCCGCACCTCCGCGCTCTCGACCTCCTCGAACGCCGTGCGGACGGCGCCCTTCTTGGCGTCCTCCAGCCCCAGCGCCGCCCACACCTCGTCGAACACGCGCGCGACCGCGTCGGCCCGGCCGTGCTTCTCCACCACCGACAGCGCCGCCGTCACCTTCGCCGTCGCCAGCTCGCGCACTCGCGCGGCCAGAAGCTGGTCCTTGCCGGCGGTCGGATCGAAGGTCCAGCGGGGCTTGCCGGCCTCGGCCGCGAGCTCCTTCTGCATGCGAGCCAGCCGCCTGCACTGCTCGTGGCCGAAGGCGATGGCCTCCAGCATCTTCTCCTCGGACACTTCCTTGGCGCCCGCCTCGACCATCAGAACGCCTTCCTCGGTCGCGGCCACGACCAGCTCGAGCGGCGAGGCCGCCTGCTCGGCCGTCGTCGGATTGGCGACGAACTGACCGTCGATCACACCGACCCGCACGGCGCCGACCGGCCCACCGAACGGGATGCCGGACAGGCAGAGTGCGGCCGAGGCGCCGTTTATGGCGAGCACGTCGGGGTCGTTCTCGGGATCCCCTGAGATGACCAGGCAGATGACCTGGACCTCGTTGCGGAAGCCGTCAGGGAATAGCGGCCGGATCGGGCGATCGATGAGGCGGCACGTCAGGGTCTCCTTCTTGACCGGGGCGCCCTCCCGCTTGAAGTAGCCCCCGGGGATGCGGCCACCGGCGTAGGCCCGCTCGCGATACTCGACCGTCAACGGGAAGAAGTCCTGCGCCTCCTTGGCGCTCTTGGCGGCGACCACGGTGGCGAGCACCATCGTGTTGCCGAAACGGACGACGACGCTGCCGTCCGCCTGCTTGGCCACCTTCCCCGTCTCGATCGAGAATGGTTGGCCGTGGATGTCGATCTGCTTGCTGTGGCTCATACGAGCATTTGTCCTCGGTTCGGCGGTCGCCCGGCGAACACCTAGTGTGAGGGGCGCCGGCGCACCTGCGCCGCGCCCGCCAAGGGCCCCCGGGGTCGTTCCGTCCGAGGACCGGTCATGTCCGACTGTGGGCCCACCGTCAGCGGCGGATGCCCAGCCTGTCGATGAGCGCCCGATAGCGCTCGACGTGTTTTCCTTTCAGGTACTCGAGAAGTCCCCGCCGCTTGCCAATGAGCATCAACAGCCCTCGGCGCGAGTGATGGTCCTTCGCGTGCAGTTTGAAGTGCTCGGTCAGGCCATTGACCCGTTCGGTGAGGAGCGCGACCTGCACCTCGGGGGACCCGGTGTCCCCTTCGTGTGTCTTGAACTGCTCGATCAGGCTCTTCTTGCGGTCGACAGCAAGCGGCATCGGGAGGACCTCCTCCAATCGCCTCACCCCAGAGATCGGCTCCCCGGGGAGGGTTCAAAAAAACTTTGTTTTGTCAGCAGATACGCAGGGAAGGTACCACGGGGACCGGTGGAAGTAAAGTTAACCTCGTTCAGGCTCGACCGCGCGCCGCCGCGATGTCGCGGAAGACCTGGGCCTTCAGCTCCTCGACGGAGGGAAAGCGCATCTCGTCGCGCAGACGGTCGAGGAAGTCCAGGCGGACCTCACGCCCGTACAAATCGCCTGCGAAGTCCAGCAGATGAGCTTCGACGGCTAACGTATCTTCGCCGAACGTCGGCCTCACGCCGACGTTGACGACCGCCTCGTGGTACCGGTCGTCCACCGTCACGCCGCCTCGATAGACGCCCCGGGCGACCAGCAGAGGTCGGTCGGGCGCGATGTTCGCCGTCGGAAAACCCAGCGTACGGCCGCGACCGGCGCCCGTCGTCACCCTGCCGGCGATCGCATAGGGCCGGCCCAGCCCGCGCGCCGCGCTCCTGACGTCGCCACGCTGCAGCGCCGCTCGGATCTCGGTCGAGGAGACGGCGACGCCGTCCACGGTCATCGGCGGCACCACGTGGGCCCGGAAACCGAGCCGACTCGCCAGGTCCTCGAGGAGCCGCGCGTCGCCGCGGGCGCCCCGCCCGAAGCGGTGGTTGTAGCCGACCACGATCTCGCGGGCGTGGAACCGGTCGAGGAGGACGTCCTTCACGAACGCCTCGGGTTCGATGGCGGCCAGCGCACGGGTGAACGCGAGCACGACCACGGCGTCGACGCCGGTGTCGCCGATCAGGGCCAGGCGCTCCTCGAGGGGCGTGATGGGGCGCGGCGCACGGTCGGGCTGGAGCACCTCCATCGGGTGGGGATCGAACGTGCAGGCGACCGCCTCGACGCCGACCTCGCGGGCCCGCGTCAGCGCGGTGCCCAGGATCGCACGGTGACCGAGGTGGACGCCGTCGAAGGTGCCGAGGGCGACCGCGCTCGGCCGTACGTCAGGCGGGGCGGAGTCGAGTCCCCGGACGATCCGCATGGAGCACTCGCACCGGACGCGTCCGCCCGCCGTCGAGGACCTCCCCCACGCCGACGAGCCGGCCGTCGGCGGCGTGGACCCGCACGAACGCCCCCGCCGCCGACCGGGCCGGAGCGAGCTCGACGGACTGTCCGTGCTCGAACCGGCTCATGGCGCGGGCATCGAGCCGCAGCACCGGCCAATCGAGCAGTGCGGCTTCCGCGGGCCGGACCCGGGACCACAGCGCCGCCGCGGGCTCGGCCACCAGCGCCTCCCACGACAGCGCCTCGGCGAGCGCGAAGGGCCCGACCCGCGTGCGCACCAGGCGCTCGACCGCCGCCCCGCACCCCAGCGCGGCGCCGAGGTCGGCGGCCAGCGTACGCAGATAGGTCCCCTTGCCACAGACCACCCGGAGCCGGATCTGCGGGACCGAGACCTCCTGCACGTCGATCGCGTGGATCGCCACCGCGCGCGGCTCGCGCACCACCTCGAGCCCCTCGCGGGCCAGCTCGTACAGACGGCGGCCGCCGTGGTGCACGGCCGAGAACATCGGTGGCACTTGTTTGATCCGGCCGAGGAAGGGCCGGCAGGCCTCCTCCACGCGCGCCCGATCCACGTCCCGCACCGGGGCCTCGGCCACCACGCGCCCGCTCAGGTCGCCGGTGTCGGTCGTCAGACCCAGGCGCAGGGTCGCGACGTACTCCTTGTCCTGCTCGGCGAGGTACGCCATCAGCTTGGTCGCCTCGCCGAGCAGCATCGGCAGGACGCCGGTGGCGTCGGGATCGAGCGTGCCGGCGTGGCCCACGCGCTTGAGACCGAGCCGGCGGCGCACGAGCGCCACCGCGTCGAACGACGTCACGCCGGCGGCCTTGTCGACGACGAGCACGCCGGCCTCGATCACGGCGCCACCGCCTCGGCCACGGAGGCCAGGACGGTCCTCGTCACGGCGTCGAGCGCTCCCGGCACCGTGAAGCCGGCGGCATTGGGATGGCCGCCACCGCCGAACTTCGCGGCGATGCGCTGGACGTCCACGTCCCCCTTGCCGCGCAGGCTCACCTTCACCTGCCCGCCGCGCTCGCGCAGCAGGCACGCCACCCGCACCGAGGCGATCGAGCGGGGATAGTTCACGAGCTCCTCCGACTCGATGAACGTCTCCGGCACCGCGCCGGCGGGCAACGCCAGCCAGGCGACGCGACCGTCCTCGGTGACCTGCACCCGGGCCAGGCTCTCGCCGAGCCAGCGCAGCGAATCGGCCGCGCGCCGCTCGTAGATCGCCGCGGACACCGCCGCCGGATCTGCGCCCGCCGTCACCAGCTCGGCAGCGATCCGAAAGGTCGCCGGCGTCACGTTGGAATAGCGGAACGAGCCGGTGTCGGTGTGGATCGCGGTGAACAGGTTGGTGGCGATCGCCGGCGTCAGCGGCAGCTCGAGGCCGGCCAGGAGCCGGAAGACCATCTCGCCGGTGGCGGCCGCGGACGTGTCGATCCAGTTCACGTGGCCGTAGCGCTTGTTGTCGGGATGGTGGTCGATGTTGACCACGACCGAGGCCGACGCCCGCGCCTGATCGATCAACCCCTCGGTTCGCGCCGGATTCGGGCAGTCGGTCAGCACCGCCACGTCGAAGGGGCCCTCGACGGTCTCGAGTACCGCGTAGCGCTCGACGCCGGGCAGGAAACCGAGCAGGCCCGGCGCGGGGTGCGGCCCGCCGTACACCACCCGCCAGCTACACGCCTCCAGCGCCGCCCCGAGCGCCAGCAGCGTGCCGAGCACGTCGGCGTCGGGATGGACGTGTCCGAGCATGAGCGCCCGTCCCGGCGCGCGCCGGAAGGGGGCCAGGATGGCTGCCGCGGGTGGTTCGAGCCCGGGGAGATCCCTCACTGCGGCGTGTCCTTGACTCGTTTCAGGAGGGACTGGATACGGGCGGCGTGCTCCATCGAGTGGTCGGGCCGGAAGTCGATCTCGGGCGTGACGCGCAGGTCGAGGTGCTGGCGCAGCCAGTTACGCACGAACCCCCGGGCGCTGGCGAGCCCGGCCAGCGAGGCGGTCCACTGGCGCTCGTCCCCGAGGACCGAGACGAACACCTTGGCCACGCGCAGGTCCTTGGCGGTCTCGACCTCGGTGACCGTGACGAAGCCCAGGCGCGGGTCCTTCAGCTCACGCTGCAACAGCGTGGAGACCTCCTCCTTGATGAGCTGGTTGACGCGGTCCAGGCGCTTGCCCTGCATCAGAGAATCTCCAGAAAGGTCTCGATCACGCGCCCTTCCACGTGGTCCTCGATGAAATCCATGGCCTTGGAGACGACTTCGTTGGCGTGGCGGGCGTCGCCGGACACGTAGGCCACCGCGAGCGTCGCGCGCTGCCAGGAGTCCTGGTGATCGACCTCGGCCACCGAGCACTCGAACCGCGCGCGCACCCGTTCCTTGAGGCCCTTGAGAACGTGGCGCTTGCCCTTGAGCGAGTCGACGTCGGGCAGGTGTAGCTCCACCATCCCCAGCGCGACCCGCGCGGTCGACACGATGCCCCCCGCCGCCGTCGCGCTAGAGCGTGCGCGCGACTTCCTCGGTCGAGAACGCCTCGAGGATGTCTCCCGGCTGGGTGTCGCGGATGTCCACGCCGATGCCGCACTCGAGCCCCGTCAGCACCTCGCGCACGTCGTCCTTGAAGCGGCGGAGCGAGGTGACGGTGCCCTCGCCGACGACGGTGTTGCCGCGGCGCACGCGCACCTTGGCCCCGCGCACGATCTTGCCCTCCTGCACCTGCGAGCCGCACACCGGACCCAGCTTGGAGATGACGAACATCTGCTTGAGCACCGCGCGGCCGAGCACGGTTTCCCGGATCTCCGGAGCCAGCATGCCCTCCAGGGCCGCCTTGACGTCGTTGATCGCCTCGTAGATGACGTTGTAGTTGCGCACGTCCACGCCGTTGGCCTGGGCCGCGCCGGCCGCCTTGGGCTCGGCCTTGACGTTGAAGCCCAGCACGATGGCGTTGGAGGCCGAGGCGAGCATGACGTCGCCCTCGTTGATCGCGCCGACCGAGCTGTGGATGACCTTGAGCTTGACCTCGTCGGTCGAGAGACGCTCGAGGGCTTCCGCCACCGCCTCGACGGAGCCCTGAACGTCGGCCTTGAGGATGAGCCGCAGCTCCTTGATCTCGCCGGACAGGATCTGCTTCTGCAGACCCTCGAGGGTGATACGGGTGGCCGCCTTGATCTTGGTCTTGTCGCGGTCGGCCCGCATGCCGGCGATCTGCCGCGCCTTGCGCTCGTCGGAGACGGCCACCAGCACGTCGCCGGCGCCCGGCACCCCCGACACCCCGAGGATTTCGACGGCGTCCGAGGGCCCGGCTGCCTTCACCTTCTTGCCGGTATGGTCGATGAGCGCCCGGATACGACCGGAGTGCGAACCCACGACGACCGCGTCGCCTTCGTGCAGCGTGCCGTTCTGGATGAGGACGGTCGCCACCGGGCCGCGGCCGCGGTCCAGCCGGCCCTCGATGATGATTCCGCGAGCGGCGCGGGTCGGATTGGCCTTGAGCTCGAGCACCTCCGACTGCAGGGCCGTCATCTCCAGCAGCTGCTCGATGCCGGTGCCCTTCTTTGCCGACGTCGGGACGTAGATCGTCTGGCCGCCCCATTCCTCCGGCACCAGGTTGTGGTTGGCCAGCTCGCGCTTCACGCGGTCGGCGTCCGCCTCCGGCTTGTCGATCTTGTTGATCGCGACGATGATCGGCACCTCGGCCGCCCGCGCGTGGTTGATGGCCTCCACCGTCTGCGGCATGACGCCGTCGTCGGCCGCCACCACCAGGATGACGATGTCGGTGGCCTGGGCCCCGCGCGCGCGCATGGCCGTGAACGCCTCGTGGCCCGGCGTGTCCAGGAACGTGACCTTGCCGTGGCCAGTCAGGACCTGGTAGGCGCCGATGTGCTGCGTGATGCCGCCGTGCTCCTTCTCGGCCACCTTGGTCCGGCGAATCGCGTCGAGCAGCGAGGTCTTGCCGTGATCGACGTGGCCCATGACCGTGACGACGGGTGGGCGGAGCTGCAGCTGGGCCGGGTCGCTCTCCTCCTCCTCGATGACGTCGCCCTCGACCGAGCGGATCTCGAGGTCGAAGCTGAACTTGTCGGCGACCAGCTTGGCCTCGGTCGGGTCGAGCAGGTCGTTGACCATCTTCATGACGCCGAGCTCGATGAGCGCCTTGATGACCTCGCCCGACTTGCGCCGCATCTTCTCGGCCAGCTCGGCCACGGTGACGGACTCGGGAACGCGGACGAGCTCGCGCTTGACCTCGACGGGCGGCGCCGGCGGCGGTGTGTCGACGACCGCCACGGCGGCGGCCGGCGTGGGAACCTCCACCGGCGGGGCGGGCCGGGCCTGAGCGGCGGCAGCCGGCGGCACGGCCACGGGCTGAGCCGGACGAAGTGGAGGCGGCGGCGCAACCGGGCGCGGCGGCCCCTGCGTGATGCGCGGCTGCGAGAACGGGCCTGCCGGCTGGCGGGACGGACGCGACGGGGCCGCCGGGGGCACGGTCCGCTCGAGCGGCCGGAACGGAACGATCTTCGGCTCCGGCTTCCTCAACGGCGGTGCCGGCGGCGTCACCAGGGGCGCTGGCGGCGCGGCGGCCGCGGGCTTCATTGGCTCGAGGGGCGGCGGCGGTGTCGCGACCGGCGGCGCCGCCTGCGACAGCTCCGGCGCGATTTCGGCCGCGGGCTTCACGATCAGCGGCGGCTCCGGAACGATCTCGACCGGCGCGGCCGGCTTCGGCTTGACGATCGTCGCCGCCGGGCGCACCTCGGCCGTCTCG
>JBGPZN010000536.1:0-2582 GCA_041493815.1 Methylomirabilia bacterium | reverse complement strand
CCCAACTCCAACGAGCTGGCCGTCGAGGCGGCGCGCCAGCATCCGAACCGGCTGGCGATCCTGGGCAACTTTCCGCTCGATCGGCCGGAGAGCCGCGCGCTGATCGACGGCTGGAAGCGGAGGCCCGGGATGCTGGGGCTGCGCTTCACCTTCCTGCAGCCGCACCAGAAGACGTGGCCGACGGACGGCACGATCGACTGGCTGTGGCCGGCCGCCGAGCGCGCCGGGCTCCCCGTCGCGCTGCTCGCCGCCAGCTTCCTGCCCAAGCTCGCGCAGGTCGCGCAGCAGCACCCGGGGCTGAAGCTGATCATCGACCACCTCGGCCGGCCGTCGGGGACCAAGGACGACGCGGCGTGGACGAGCCTGCCGGAGATGCTCGCGCTGGCCAAGCACTCTAACGTCGCCATCAAGGCGACCGGCGCGCCGAGCTATTCCAGCCAGGCCTATCCCTATCGCAACATCCACGACCACCTCCGCCGGATCTACGACGCCTTCGGGCCCGAGCGGATGTTCTGGGGCACCGACATCACGCGCATGCCCTGCACGTGGCGACAGTGCGTGACGATGTTCACCGAGGAGCTGCCGTGGCTCGCGGGCCGGGACAAAGAGCTGGTCATGGGCCGCGCCGTCTGCGACTGGCTCGGCTGGAGGCTGGCCGCCAAATGAAGCAGGCGATCCTCGAGCGCTACGGGCCGCCGGAAGACGTCGTGCGCTGCGTCGAGGCGCCGGACGTCGGCGCGCCGGCGGCCGGCGAGGTCGTGTTCGACGTGCTCGCGTTCCCGATCAATCCCGCCGACGTGTCGATGTGCCGGGGCAGCTATCGCCTCCGACCCACGCTACCGGCCACGCCGGGCGCCGAGTGCATCGGCCGCGTCAGCGCGGTTGGCGCCGGCGTGACGCACGTCAGAGCAGGCGACCTCGTCATCAACCTGCAGCGCGAGAACTGGGCCCAGCGCCGGCGCGTGAAGGGTGACGACGTCATCGCGATTCCGGCGGGGATCGACGTGCGGCAGGGCGCGATGCTCCGCATCAACCCGCCGACGGCCCTGCTGCTGCTCTCCGACATCGTCGCGCTGAAGCCGGGCGACTGGGTCATCCAGAACGTCGCCAACTCGGCGGTCGGCCGTCTGGTCATCCGGCTCGCCCGGGCCCGCGGTGTGAGGACGATGAACGTGGTGCGGCGCGAGTCCCCCTTCGCCGAGCTGCGGGCGCTGGGCGCCGACGCCTGCGTGGTCGACGGCCCCGATCTCGCCGAGACGGTGCGGGCGCAGACCGGCGGCGCCCCGATCCGCCTCGGCCTCGACGCCGTCTCGGGCCGGGCCACGGCCCGGCTGTCGACCTGCGTCGGCGAGGGCGGCGTCGTCTGCAACTACGGATCGATGAGCGGAGAGGACCCGGTCATGGCGCGCAGCGCGCTGACCGGCAGCGGGCAGACGCTGGTCGGGTTCATCCTCGGCCGCGGCCTGGCCACCCGCTCGCTGGCGCAGATCCGGGCGATCTACGCCGACCTCGGCGAGCAGGTCCTCAAGGGCGTCCTGTCGGCGCCCGTCGAGAAGGTCTACCCGATCGAGGAGATCAAAGCCGCGCTGGCCCACGCGCAGCAAGGCGAGCGCAGCGGTAAGATCCTGGTGGTCGCGAACGACTGGGAGGGGGCGCGATGACGGCCAAGGGGCTCTCCCGGATCGCCGGCGCAGTCGCGATCGCGGCGGTGCTGGTCGTCACGGCGATGGTGACGTGGTCCGTGCTCCGGCAGTCGGATCACGAAACGCCCCAGATCGCCGGGGGACCGGCGCTCGGCGACCTGACCGGGTACGTCGGACGGGTCGATCGTGAGAGTCGGACGATCGACGTCTCGACGAGCTTGCTCGGCGTTCGCCCCGTCATCCTGAACGTGACCAACGACACGTCCATCATGGTCCGTGGCAAGCAGGGGGGACTCGGGGACCTGTCGAAGGACATGCCGGTGAGGGTGTTCTACGAGGTTCGCGACGACGTGAAATACGTGACCTCGATCCAGGTCGTCACCGAGGAAGCGCCAGTCGAGGCGAAGCCCCCGGCCGAGGCCAAGACTCCGGTCGAGGCCAAGCCGGCGCCGCCCGTCACCGCGGCGACTCCCAAGCCGACCCCGCCGGCGCTGGAACCCATCAAGCCGCGCGCGCCGGAACCGCCGCCGGCGTCGATCCAGACGGCCACACCTCCCGCGGCGAAGCCCCCACGCGCCCCCGCCGCGACGACCGAGGCGGCCGCCGCCCCTCCGCCACGAGTCTCGGCCCCTCGCCCCGCCGACACGGACGCCGACGACGGCAGCGCGGCGATCGACTGGCTCCTCAAGGAGTCACGCAAGCGCTGAATCGCGGCGCTCGCCGTCTATAATCAAGAGGAGACCCGACGAGAGGGGGTGAGCTCATGGCCAAAGGCACCGGCATGCGGAAGGAAAAGAAGAAGCCGAAGCAGAAAAAGAAGTAGCGTCGGATGGCCCGTCCGCTCCTGCTGAGCTGTGAGGCCGTGCGCAAGGCCTTCGGGACCAGGTCGCTCTTCGACAATCTGTCGTTCGGATTGTTCGAAGGCGACCAGGCCGGCCT
>JBGPZN010000371.1:0-3891 GCA_041493815.1 Methylomirabilia bacterium | reverse complement strand
AGCACGGTGATCCGGTCGGAGATCTTCATCACGACCTTCATCTTGTGCTCGACGAGGATCACGGTGCGGCCGGCCGCCAGCTCGCGGATGAGCCGCATCGTCTCGTCGGTCTCCTCGGGGCTCATGCCGGCGGTCGGCTCGTCGAGCAGCAGCAGCGCCGGGTCGGAGGCCAGCGCGATGCCGATCTCCAGGTGGCGCTTCTCGCCGTGCGACAGGTGGGCGGCCAGCTGCTCGTGCTTGGCGGCGAGGCCGACCGTCTGCAACAGCGCGGTGGCGCGCTCGTGCACGTCGATGAGACGGTCGGCCCGCGACCAGAAGTCGAAGGCCCGCCGGGGGCCCTGCACGGCGACGCGGACGTTCTCGTGCACGCTCAGGTGCGGAAACACGTTGGTGATCTGGTAGGACTTGGCGATGCCGAGCCGGGCCACCGCGTGCTGCGGCAGCCCGGTGATCTCGCGCTCCCCGAAGAAGATGCGCCCGGAGGTCGGCGTCGTCTCGCCGGAGATCAGCCGGAAGAACGTCGTCTTGCCGGCGCCGTTGGGACCGATGATCGAGCGGAGCTCGCCGCGGCGGATCTCGATGTCGACGTGATCGACGGCGATGAGGCTGCCGAACGCCCGAGTCAGGCGCTCGGTGCGCAACAGGGCCGTCTCGGGCATACGGGCAGATAGCACGCCCGCTTTCAGAGTGTCAAGCCGAAGCCCCGGTGTAGTATCGATTCGCGATGACGACGCGCTGGCGGAGCCGGCCGGAGGCTGCTGAGATCCGGCCGCCGGCCCCGCGGGAACTTCCCGGCCCGCGCCGGGTCTAACGGTGCGTGAAGGGCTCGCCGACGACGCTGCGCTGCTCGCGCGGCTGCGCACCGGTGACACCCGGGCGTTCGAGGAACTGGTGACGACGTACCAGCATCGCCTCTTCGGCGTCGCGCTCCGGATGCTGGGCAGCCGCGCCGAGGCCGAGGAGATCGCGCAGGAGACCTTCCTGCGCGCGCACCGCGCGCTCGGCGAGTTCCGCGGCGAGGCGCGCCTGGGCACCTGGCTCTACGCCATCGCCTCCCGGCTGTGCCTCAACCGGCTGGCCGCCGCCTCGCGGCGGCACGAGGCGCCCGACGAGACCGCCCTGCGGCAGCAGCCGGCCGAGGGCGCCGACGCGGCGGCGGTGCTGGAGCAGCGCGAGCTGCAGGCGGCGCTGCACGACGCGGTCGCCGCGCTGCCCGAGGAGCGGCGCATCGTCGTCGTCCTGCGCGATCTCGAGGGGCTGGCCTACGAGGAGATCGCCGCGGTCCTCGGGTTGCCCCTGAACACGGTTCGCTCGCGCCTGCACCGGGCGCGGCTGGACCTCAAGGCCAAGCTGGAGCGATGGCTGCCGTAACCTGCCAGGACATCCGCGAGCTGTTCTCGGCGCGCGTGGACGACGCGCTCTCGGCCGACGAGCGCGCGCGGCTCGACGCCCACCTGGCGACGTGCGCCGAGTGCGCGGGCGAGTGGCTGCGCTTCGAGCGCACCGTGGGCCTGCTGCGCGCGACGGAGCCGGCGCGGGCGCCGGCCGGCTTCGTCGATCGCGTGCTGGCCGCGCGCCCGCGGCCGTGGTATCAGCGACTCGCGCGCGAGGTGCTGGTGCCGTGGCCGGTGAAGGTGCCGCTCGAGGCCGCCGCGATCGTGCTGGTCGCGGGGCTGGCGGTGATGGTGTTCCAGCGCTCGCCCGAGCTGCAGCAGGCCGCGCGCCCGTCGGCGCCGCCGTCCGAGGTGACGGCCACGTCTCGCGATGCGCCGGCGCCGCAGCCGGGCGGAACACTGCTCTCACGCGACCCGACGCCGCCTGCGCCCGTGACCGTGCCTCCCGCGGCGAGCGCGCCCGCTCCCGCTTCGCCGTCGGAGGTTGGGCGGCAGCGCGAGGGCAAGCTCTCGGACGAGTCGCAGCGAGCCGCCGAGCCCGCCCCAGCGGATGCGCGCAAGGAGTTAGGCGCGGCCTACGACCGGACGATCGCGGCGGAGTCATTCCGTCAGTCCCCCGAATCGCGGGCGAAGAGCGCGGCGCCGCCGGACGCCGCCGCCAAGAAGGACGCCGAGCCGGATCGCGGCAGCGCGGCGGCGCGGCAGTCGGCGCCGGCGCCCCTCGCCCTGCAGAAGTCGGGCGATGTCCAACGCCTGACGGCCGCCACCGCCGACGTCCAGGCCCGGCTCGTCGTCGCCGATCGCGTCGCGGCCGAGCGCACGGTGCGTGACCTGGTGGCCCGCGCCGGTGGTCAGCTCGTGTCCCGCACCGATGACGGAACCGCGACCGTGCTCGCCCTCGCCGTCCCCGGCGACCGCTGGGATGACGTGAAGCGCGACCTGGAAAACCTGGGCGCCCTGCGGCTCGAGGGGCGGCGGGAGGAGCGGACGGGCCTCGTGCGGATCACGCTTCGCCTCGAGCGCTGACGCCGCGCCGCGTCGGCCGGGAACTCGCCGTCCGCCGCCCTGTCTAAGGGGGTAGGACGTGGATCCGATCGCCCGGAGGGGCTCATGAAGACCCGGCTGCTCGCCCTGGCGCTGCTCGTCGTGTTCGTGACGGTGGAGAGTGTCTCCGCCGCCACGCTCGCCATCACCCGCGAGGTCCAGAAGGACGTGATGGTGACGATCTACAACGGCAACCTCGGCCTCGTGAAGGATGTGCGCGAGGTACGGCTACCGGTCGGCCTCAACGAGGCCCAGTTCATGGACGTGGCGGCGCAGATCGACCCCACGACCGTCCATCTGAAGTCGCTCAGCGATCCGACCGGCCTCAAGATCGTGGAGCAGAACTACGAGTACGACCTGCTCTCCAGCGACAAGCTGCTGGAGAAGTACGTCGGCAAGACCGTGCGGCTCTACCAGTCCGACGGCACCTTCCACGAGGCCAAGCTGCTCTCGACGGCCGGGCCGGTATTCGAGATCAACGGCCAGATCCACCTCGGCTACTCGGGCCGGATGGTGCTGCCCGCGCTGCCGGACAACCTCGTGGCCAAGCCGACGCTGGTCTGGCTGCTGCGCAACCAGACGGCGGCCGCGCAGAGGATCGAGGCGTCCTACCTCACCGGCGGGATCACGTGGAAGGCCGACTACGTGATGGTGGTCAACGACGCCGACAGCCGGAGCGACCTCACCGGCTGGGTGACGATCGACAACAAGAGCGGCGCCACCTACGCGAACGCCGCGCTCAAGCTCGTGGCCGGCGACGTCAACCGCGCGCGCGACGGGCGCCGCGAGGGGCGAGTGATGGAGCTGGCCGCCAAGGCCACCTCTGCGCGTGACGCGAGCCGCGACTTCGCCGAGGAGGGCTTCTTCGAGTACCACCTCTACACGCTCGACGGCCGCACGACGCTCAAGAACCAGCAGACCAAGCAGCTGGCGCTGCTCAGCGCCGCGGAGGTGCCGGTCACCAAGCACCTGATGTACTACGGCGCCCAGGACTATTACCGGAACTCGTACGGGATGCCGATCTCGAACCAGAAGGTGGCGGTTCTGCTGGAGCTGAAGAACAGCACGGAGAACCGGCTGGGCGTGCCGCTGCCCAAGGGCAAGGTGCGCGTCTACAAGGCCGATTCGGCCGGCAGCCAGCAATTCATCGGCGAGGACTGGATCGACCACACGCCCAAGAACGAGCGCGTGAAGATCAAGCTGGGCGAGGCCTTCGACGTGGTCGGCGAGCGCACGCAGAAGGAGTGGCGCAAGCTCGGCCCCGGCCTGTGGGAGGTCGAGTGGGAGATCTCGCTGCGCAACCACAAGAAGCAGGACCAGACGGTGACGGTGATCGAGCCGGTGCCCGGCGACTGGCAGGTGCTGCACGCCACCCACGCCTTCGAGAAACCCGAGGCCCACACGCTGCGCTTCTCGATTGCCGTCCCCAAAGAGGGCGCCGCCAAGCTCGTCT
>JBGPZN010000408.1:0-3586 GCA_041493815.1 Methylomirabilia bacterium | reverse complement strand
TCGCTCGGCTCGCTGCCGAAGCCGATGAGCCGGCCGCCGGGCGAGTCGAGCACGGCCTGGATGCCGATCCCGTACGACTCGGTGGACTTGGGCTCCTCCACGCCATTGCACGGGATGTGCGAGGTGTAGTTCAGCCGCGCGAGCAACGCCACGTTGGCCGCGACGAACACCTCGACCTCGAGAACGTCTGGTCGGGCTTGCGCCAGGTCGAACGCCGCCCGGGCCGCCCGCGCCAACTCAGACACCCCGTGCATGCTAGTGGCTCTCGTGGGACGCGGTCACGCCGGAGGTCGGTCGCGGTTCCCGCGACCGGCCTCCGGCGTCACCGGGCTCCACGCGTGTCACTAGTGGCGCGGGTTTGACGAGACGGCCGTGCCTAGCACCGGGTAGCCTTTGGCGTGCCAGCCGGGCAGCCCCTCGTCGAGCACCCGGTGATTCCGCCAGCCGAGCGTATAGAGAATGTTGCTGGCCCCCCGGGCCATGGCGTGCGGGCAGGTTCAGTAGAAGACGACCAGGCCGGTCTTGGAGATCTCGCCGGCCCGCGCCTCGATGGCGCGGATCGGCATCGAGCGCGCGCCCTTGATGTGCATCTCCTGGTACGCGTCCCAGGCGCGGACGTCGATGATGTCGCCTCGGGTGCCACGATCGAGGAGCGCCTTCAGCTCGTCGGCCTTGATGAAGCTCACGGGCGCGTCGGGCGGCGCGGCGGGCGCGGCCCCGAGCAGCAGCACGCCGCCGGTCACGAGCGTCATCACGAGTCGGCGCACCCTCAGCCTCCGGCCAGGCGCGCGCGGCTGCGCATCGTCGGTCCGCCGTTGCCGAGCTTCCTGGTCTGCATCGGCTGTCCCTTGCCGCAGTTGGGAATCGGATAGAGCCGGAAGTCCGAGCCCACCGCGTCGACGTTCATGAGGTACTCGCGGGTGTCGGCCATGATGCCGCCGTCGCGATAGAGCTGGCCGAGTCGGCCGCCGCGGATCTCGTAGACCTTGCGCGCGGAGATGCGGAAGTTCTCACGGCTCTCGGCGATGGACGGGATGCGGTGGCCGGCCAGATACCAGCCCCGCTCCACCTCCTTGACGATGTCGGCGGCGTCGCGGTCACCGGCCGCGAACACGGTGTTCGACATGCGGACGAGCGGCACCAGCGAGGCGTCGGTCGCCTTGAAGTGGCCGTTGGGCGCGCCGCCGAACACGGCCGCCGTCTGCCGGCTGTTCATGAACCCGACCAGCACGCCGCGGTCGATGTGGAGCACGCGCCGGGCCGGCGTGCCCTCGTGATCGTAGGCGTAGTGCCCGTAGCCGGGCAGGGCCGGATCGGAGTAGGCGCTCACCAGCGGCGAGGCGACGCGCCGGCCCACGTGATGGTCGTCGAGGCCGGCCATCAGCCACGAGCGCCCCGCGTACGCCGTCTCCATCTTCAGCGCCCGGTCCAGCTCGACCGGGTGGCCGACGATCTCGTGCGAGACCAGCGTGTTGTAGTGCGGGTCGGTCACGACGACTTCCGGGCGGGCGCTGGTTGGCAGCGGCGGCGCCTGGGCCAGCTCGACGCTCTCGGCCGCCAGGGCCAGCGCGAAGTCGACGAACGGCGGCAGGACGAGCCGCGCATCGTCGACGCCGGCGGCGAGGATCTCCCAGCCGCGCTGGTGGCCGACGACGTCGTACAGCTCCTGGCTCACCTCGCCGGCGACGCCGACGACCAGGCACAGCCCCTGGGTGAGCGCGTAGGCCTGGTCGATCAGCGCGCCCTCGGTCGACGCGAACAGCTCGCGACAGAGCTGGGTCAGCGTGGAGACGTAGTTGTACTTCACGTCGGCGTGGGTGGCGGCGATGCGGCGTGAGACGTCGGTGGTGTAGGCCACGACCTCGGCCAGCGGCAGCGTGCGCGGATCGGTCGCGTACACCGCGGGCACGGTGGCCTCGCGGACCTCGACCGGGTGCAGGCGGGTGTCGGCCAGCGCCTCGCCGAGCGGCCCGAACTTGCCGCGCGCCGCGGCCTTCAGCTCGGCGTTGACCAGCGCCCGCCGGTACGCGCGCTCGAGGGCCTCGCGCAGCGCGCGGGCCAGGTCGTCGAGATCCGCGGTGCCCAGCGTGAGCCCGATCCAGCCGGGCGCGATCATGCGATCGCCGGCCAGCACGCGGACGCCGGCCGCGAAGCCGTAATCGTCGTCGGAGAACTTGCTCTCGGCGTTCTCGGCGGCGGCCGACTTGCCCTCGGCGACTTCCAGGCGAACGTCGGCGTAGGCGAGGTGCGGGAGCCGTCGTGCCGCGTCGCGCAGCATGTCGCGCAGGTCGCGCTTGACGGTGTCGATGAGGTCGATCGTGATCCGGGCCGCCATCAAAACGCCTCCGTGAAGGGCTCGACGGTGACCGGCTCGCCGGCGGCGACGTCGCCGCGCTCCTCCTCGAGCACGATCAGGCAGTTGCCGGCGACCATCGAGGACAGGATCCCCGAGCCCTGGGGCCCGGTCGTCCGCACCTGCCAGGCGCCGTCGTGGTAGGCGAGGACGCCGCGCTTGAACTCGCGCCGGCCGGCGCGCTTGCGCAGCGGCTCCAGCGTGCGCGCCTGCCACGTCGGCGGGAACAGGCGGCGGCGACCGCCCAGCTTCCACAGCGCGGGCCGCACGAACAGCATGAAGGCCAGCAGCGAGGCCACCGGGTTGCCGGGCAGGCCGAAGAAGGTCGTGTCGCCGATGCGCCCGAACGCCAGCGGGCGCCCGGGCTGCATGGCCACCTGCCAGAAGTCGATCGTGCCGAGCTCGGCCAGCACGTCCTTGACGAGGTCGTAGACGCCGACGGAGACGCCGCCCGAGGTCAGCACGACGTCAGCCATGGCGGCGGCCTCGCGCAGGCGCGCGCTCAGCTCGTCGCGCGCGTCGGGCACGATGCCGAGGTCGAGCACGTCGCCGCCGCACTGCTGGACGGACCCGCGCAGCGTGAAGCGGTTGGCGTCGTAGATCTGCCCCGGCCGTCGCGGCGTGCCGGGCTCGACCACCTCGTCGCCGGTGGACAGCAGCGCCACGCGCGGGCGGCGATGCACGCTGACCTGCCAGATGCCGAGCGAGGTGATGAGGCCGATCTCCTGGGGCCGCAGCACGGTGCCGCGCTCGATGACGATGCCGCCGGCCTCCACGTCCTCACCGCGCATCCGCACGTTGACGCCCTTGTCGATGCGGCCGACGCGGACGCGATCGCCGGCACGCTCGACGACTTCCTGGGGGTAGACGGTGTCGGCGCCAGCCGGCACCGGCGCGCCGGTCATGATGCGCAGCGCCTGGCCGGCCCGCAGCGGCCCGTCGAAGACGGCGCCGGCCGCGAGATCGCCCACCACGTCGAGCTCGTGGGTGCCCGCGCCGGGGATGTCGGCGCTGCCGACGGCGTAGCCGTCCACGGCGGAGTTGTCGGCCGGGGGTACGTCGAAGGGCGCCTCGACGTCGCCGGCCAGCACCCGCCCGAGCGCGCGCGTGACCGGCAGCACCTCGGGCGGCACGGGGACGGCGACCTGGGCGAGGATGTGCTCCTGCCCCTCGCGCACGGAGATCATGGGTGCCATTATACGGAGCCATGGACGAGCCGTCGCCTCCGCGGTC
>JBGPZN010000266.1:0-5209 GCA_041493815.1 Methylomirabilia bacterium | reverse complement strand
GGTGCGCTGGAGGTGTTCGAGGTGTTCGCCAGTGGATCGCTCACAGACGAGGTGTACATCCTCGAGGACGTCGCCGGAAAGCGCATCGCGATCGCGCCGGCGTCGCTCAAGGAAAAGTATCGACGGAGGTGAGCCATGGCCCTCATCGTTCTCTCTCACCAGCTCGGCGCCGGCGGTCCTGAAATCGGCCTGGCGCTCTCGCAACGCCTCGGCTACCGGTACGTCGATCAGGAGCTGCTCCAGGACGCCGGCCTGCGCTACGGGCTCGCCTTGGACAAGCTGTCGCACCTCGACGACTCCAAGCCATCGTTCTTCGAGCGCTTCGATACGGAGACGCGCCACCACATCACCGTGCTCCAGACCACGCTGCTCGAGCTGGCCGAGATGGACAACGCCGTGCTGATGCGCGGCGGTGGCCAGTGGCTGCTGCGCGGCGTGCCGCACGTGGTGCGCGTGCGGCTGATCGCGCCGTTCGACCATCGCGTCAAGCAGTGGATCAAGCGGCAGGCGGCGACCACCCGCGAGACCTACAACCAGCGGGCGGCCGCCGCGCTCGTGCGCAGCGACGACAACGAGAAGGCCGGGCGGATGCGCTACCTCTACGAGGTGGAGCTCTCCGACCCGATGCTCTACGAGCTGATCGTGAACACCGAGATGCTGCGCTACGACGCGGTGGTCCAGATGATCGAGGGAATCACGCGGCGGCCGGAGCTGGCCACGACCGAGGCCGGCCGGCAGATGATCGCCTCCCGCGCGCTGGCCTCCCGCGTGCAGGTCGCGCTGGCGACGCATCCGGACACGCGGCGGTATCGCATCACGGTCGAGGCTCAGGGCGGGGTCGTCACGCTCGAGGGCACGACCGCGCTCGACCGCGCCGTCGACGTGGCGCGCACCGTCGCCGGCGTGCGCGACGTCCGCACCCAGCAGGTGGAGATCCCGCCGATCCCGCCGTTCGTGGCGTAGTACTCCGGGCGGCGGACTGCACTTGGGCGGGGCGGGTGTCACGTGGCGGATGCGCGCTTCGCGCAGCCTCGGCGGCGACCCCGAAGGGTAGGACGATCCCGAACGCGGGCGGTCCTGCCTAGCGGGTGCGGGGTTGGGGGGCGGGGGGCGGAGTCGCGGGCACGGCGGGGGAGGAGTCGGGAGACTCGGCGATCTTGAGGGTGAGGGTTTTGCGGTCGCGCTTGCGGACGATCTCGAGAGGGACGCTGGTGCCGGGCTCGGCGTCGGAGGACAGGCGCTGCAAGTGGTGGTAGTCGTCGACGAGGGTGGCGCCGAACTTCACGATGACGTCGTTGGGTTGGAGACCGGCCGCGTGAGCGGGGCTGCCGGGGTAGACGCGGGCGACGATGGCGCCGCGCGTGTTGTCGAGGCCCAGGGCCTGCGACAGCTCGGTCGTCAGCGGTTGCAGGGAGACACCGATCCAGCCACGCGTCACCTTCCCGCGATCGATGAGTTGCGCGGTCACGCGCTTGGCCATGTTGGCCGGGATGGCGAAGCCGATGCCCTGGCCGGTCGCGACGATGGCCGTGTTGATGCCGATCACCTCGCCCCGGAGATTCACCAGCGGGCCGCCCGAGTTGCCGGGATTGATCGAGGCGTCGGTCTGGATGAAGTTCTCGTACGTCGCGATGCCGACCTCGGAGCGGCCGGTCGCGCTCACCACGCCCACCGTGACGGTCTGATCGAGACCGAACGGGTTGCCGATGGCGATGGCCCATTCGCCGACGCGTAGCCGGTCGGAGTCGCCGAGCGTGGCGACCCGCACGTCGCCGTCCGGCTGGAAGCGAACGATGGCCAGGTCCGTCTTGGCGTCCGTGCCGACGATCCGGCCCTGGTACTCCTGGTTGGACGGCAGCTTCACGGTGACGCTGTCGGCGCCGCGGATCACGTGGAAGTTGGTGAGCACGTAGCCGCGCTTGTCGATGATGACGCCCGAGCCCAGCCCCGGCTGGCGGAACTCCTCGCGCCGTCCGGGACCGCCCCGCCCGAAGAACTGATCGAAGAAGTCCTTGAAGAACGGGTCCTCGGCGCCGGGGCCGGGGATGGCCGGTGCCCGCCGATTTCGGGCGACCTGCACCGTGCCGATGTTCACGACGGACGGCCTCACCTTTTCGGCGACCGTCACGAACGCCGCCTGGAGCGCCTCGGCGCCGGACCCAGGAGCCGAGGTGCCGGCGACGGCCGGCCTACCCCGGCCGAGCATCAGCCAGCCGTAGAACCCGAAACCTCCGCCGGCTAAGGCAAAAAGGATTCCGGCCGCCAGTACGGCGCGCGCCGCCTGGGGCGTCATCGCCGGAGGGGTCGAGTCAGCGCAACTAGTGCAAAAGTAGGCAAAAAGTGGCCTTTTTCCTTGACCCTTTGATCGCGAAAAAGGGACAATACGCCATTGCGTGAAATTCGTCCAGCCCCATCGTTTAAAGGTAGGATTTTTAGGGCGATAAGCCTCGTACTGGTCGTGTGCCTGCTAGCCCCCTGCGGAGCGGTTGCGCAGCAGGTCAACCCGCAGGCAAATCCCGCCACCGGTCCCCAGCCCCTCCAGCCGCAGCCCACGGCGCCGGGCGCCCGGCCGACCGCGCCGAACATCACGATGCCGGCGCGCAGCGTGGCGGGACCGGACTATCGCCTCGGCAACGGCGACGTGCTGGACGTGCAGATCGCGGGTCGGCTGGATGTCACGCACTTGCAGGTGATCGTCGATCCCGAGGGGCTCGTCAACATCCCGCCGCTCGGGGCCATCGAGGTCGGCGGGCTGTCGCTGCTCGAGGCCAATCGCCGGATCAGCGAGCGCGCCCGCTCGTTGCTCCGCTTCGCCGAGGTCAGCATCGCGGTGTCGATCCCTCGTGCGTTCGAGGTGGTCGTCTCCGGCGAGGTGGAGCGGCCGGGAGCGGTGCAGGCGCTCGCCATCCAGCGGCTGCACGAGCTGATTCTCATCGCCGGCGGCATCACGCCGCGCGGCAGCGCCCGGCACGTGCAGGTGACCCAGGGCCGCACCAGCCGTGAGGTGGACATCCTGCGCTTCGAGCTGCGCGGTGACCTCGACCAGAACCCGTACGTGCTGGACGGCATGCGGATCCACGTCCCGGCCCGGGCCGCGGCGGCGACGCTGGCCGGCGCCGTTCGCCGGCCGGGGGAATACGAGCTGGGTCCGCAGGCGTCGCTGCGCGAGCTCCTCGAGCTCACGGGTGGGCTGGCGCCGGGCGGCGCCGGCTCCGACGCGCGTCTCACGCGGATCGGCCCCGACGGCCGCAAGGAGACCGTCTCCATCGATCTTCGACGCGTGCTGACCGCGGCGGCCGACGTGCCGCTGCAGAGCGCCGACACCGTGTTCGTGCCGCCGCTGTCGGTCCTGCAGGACGTCGTCGAGGTGCGCGGCGCCTTCATCGGCACGACCGAGAGCAGCAAGACGATCACCTCCGGCAAGCCGACCATCGTGCAGCGCTTCGAGCTGGCCCAGGGCGAGCGCGTGCGCGACGTCGTCGTCAAGGCCGGCGGCGCCGCCGCCTACGCCGATCTCCGGCTGACGTTCATCGACCGCATCGGAACCACCGGGCCCCGGCAGCGGGTGCCGCTCGACATGCAGAAGCTGCTGGTCGAGAAGGACGAGACCCAGAACGTCCTGGTCCAGAACGGTGACGTGCTGACCCTGCCGGTGGTGGAGGACAAGGTCTACGTGGTCGGGGAGGTGAAGTCGCCGGGCGCGCAGGACTTCCGCCCCGACCTCACCCCGCGCGAGTACGTGGCGCTGGCCGGCGGGCCCGGCAACCGGGCCAAGGTCGCGTCGACGACCGTGACCTTCCGCACCGGCCGCACCTACGCGATGGCCGAGGCGCCGCCGCTGGAGCCGGGCACGGTGGTCACGGTGCCCGAGGTGGCGGTGAAGTGGTGGCAGGACTACGTGCAGATCGCCACCCTGCTCGCCAGCCTCGTCACCGCCTACACGGGCATCTTCATCCTCTTCGGCGGCGGCCTCGGAAACACCACCAACAACAGCACCAACAACTAGCGATGTACGAAGCATACTGGCAGCTCAGCGAACCGCCCTTCGACAACTCGCCGAATCCCAAGTTCTTCTACCTGTCGCCCGAGCACGAGGAGGCGCTGGTCCGGCTCGTCTACACCGTCCGCCACCGCAAGGGCTGCGGCATGCTGACCGGCGAGTACGGCTGCGGCAAGACGACGCTGTCGCGGGCGCTGATCCAGCGGCTGGAGGCCGAGCGCTACGAGATCGGCCTGCTCACCAACCCCAGCTGGAAGGCGGTCGACTTCCTGCGCGAGGTCCTCTATCAGCTCGGCGACGAGACGACGGAGACGAGCAAGCCGGAGCTGCTGCACAACCTGCAGGACCTGTTCTTCCGCAACTTCCGGAAGGGCCGCGACACCGTCGTGATCGTCGACGAGGCGCAGCTGATCGACGACGACGCCGTGTTCGAGGAGCTGCGGCTGTTGATGAATTTCCAGACCGACGAGCGCTTCCTGGTGACGATCCTGCTGATCGGCTCGCCGGAGCTGGCGCCCAAGGTGCGGCGGCTCAAGCACCTCGACCAGCGCATCACCATCCGCTATCACCTCAACACGCTCGACTACACGCACACCGCCAACTACGTCGCTCACCGTCTGCAGATGGCCGGCCGGACCGCCTCGATCTTCACGGAGGAAGCGATCAAGCTGATCTTCGACTTCACGCGCGGCACGCCGCGCGAGATCAACAACCTGTGCGACGTGGCCCTGCTGGTCGGCTACACGAAGCGGGCGGAGGAGATCGGGGACAAGATCATCGCCGAGGTGATCAAGGACATGGTGGGGGTGTCCTGATGGTGCGCATGAGCGACCTCGTGCGCGGGATGGCGCAGGACAAGCCCCCCCGGCCGACCGAGCGTCCGGCCGACGCCCCGCCGCCGGCCGCCGAGCCGGCGGCGGCGCCGGCGAAGCCGTCGCTGCCGCCGCCCCGCGCGCGCGCCCGCGCCGAGGACCCGCGGCCCGTGGTCGAACGCCCGGCGGTCGTCGAGGCGGCCGTGGCGGCTCCCACCGAGGATCCGGCGGGGGTGCTGGGCGAGCTGCAGGAGCTGCTGCTCGAGGTCCGGGGCCTCACCCGCGGCACCGGCGCGTTTCCGTGGGCGCGCCTGGAGTCGCTCGTCGATCGCGCCGTCACGTCGCTCGAGCACTCGCCCGATCTGTTCTGGGTCGCCAACAATCCCGCGGCGGCGCC
>JBGPZN010000514.1:0-2676 GCA_041493815.1 Methylomirabilia bacterium | reverse complement strand
CCGTCCGGCAGGTCGCCGGCGCCGAGCGCCAGCTCGGAGGCGAGCACGAGCGCGTCGGGCGTGTAGCGATGATCGGGCGTCAGTCGCGCGAAGTCGAGGAACTCGCGCCGGGCGACGTCGGGCCGACCCTGGCGCAGCGAGGTCCACGCCACGGCCGCCCGCACCATCGGCGTCTCCGTGGCGTCGGGGAACTCGAGCAGCGCGCGGCGGAAGGCGGCAGCCGCCACGGCATGGTCGCCGGCCTGGTACGCGGCCTCGGCCTGCTGAATCAGGACGGCGAGGCGCAGCTCGGGCGGCAGCGGCGCGTTCGCCAGCGGTGCGAGGTCGCTGAGCGCCTGCTTGAACTCGCGTAGCTCGAAGTTCGTGCGGGCCAGACGGAACGCCGCCTGCCAGGCCGTCGGCGTGCCGGCCGCGGTCTGGCGGGCCAGGTCGAACTGCGTGCGCGCCTCGTCGCGATTGCCCTGGGCGCGGTCGAGCTCGCCCTTGACCAGCAGCACCCAGCCGCGCACCGGCGGCGCGAGCGTGGCGGCCAGCAGGTCCTGCACGATCGGATCGACCCCGGCGGCGGCCGGGGCGTCGAGCGCCGTCCGGGTAAGCCGTAGCAGCAGCGGCAGCGCCAGCGGCGAGCGCCGCGCATTGAGCGCGGCGGCCGCGTCACGCGCGCCGTTCCAGTCGCCGGTGGCCAGCAGCGCCAGCGCCAGGCCGGCCTCGCCCCACTCGCGCTCCTTGGCGACGATTGCCTGCGGATAGGTGAGGTACGCGCGGAACGCCGCGAGCGCTTCGGGGGCGTGTCGCGCGGCCAGCGCCCACCACCCCAGGCGTAGCTGCGCGGTCGGCATGAGCGGATGCGCGCCACCGTCGATGAAGCGCCGCAGATCGGCCTCGGCCCGCCCGGGCTCGCCGATGCGGCCCAGCGCCTCGCCGTGCCAGAACAGGATGTCGCGGCCGAGCAGCACCGGTGTGCCGCGCTGCAGCGCCAGCGCCCACGCCTGCTCCGCCTCGGGGTGACGGCCGAGCGCGTAGCTGGCGAGGCCCAGGCCGTGGCGCGCCCACGATTCGATCGGCGTCGGCACCGGGCCGGCCAGGACGGCGGTGAACGCGTCACGCGCGCGCGTGGCGTCACCGGCTCGCAACGCCGTCCAGCCGCTCGAGTGCAGCGCCCACACGCCCCACTCCTGCCGCGGGCTGTCCTGCGCGACCTGGCGGAACAGCCAGTCGGCCTCCTCGAAGCGGCCCAGGCGGTAGTACGTCTCGCCGAGCCAGTACCGGGCCTCGCGCAGGATCTCGCGGTCGCTGCTCGGACGCGCGGCGCTCTCCAGCGCCTTGGTGGCGTCCTCGTACTCGGCGCGCTGGAATCGCGACCGGCCGCACTCGAGCGACTCCGACGCTACGCCCAGCCACGCCCCGATGCAGGGCAGCGTGCGGGGCGGCTGGACGAAGGCCGCCGGTTTGTCGCCCTGCGGCACGCTGAGCGCGGCCAGCGGGAGCGCCGGCAGCTCGGCCGGAGCCGGTGGCAGCGGCGCGTCGGCCAGGACCGGCGGCTTGTCGAGCGGAGCCGTGACGAACGGCACCAGCGGGGCGAGGTCCGGCGGCGGCGGCAGGAACGGCCGGGGCGTGGCGGCGACGAGACCGAGCCAGACGGCGGCGAGCGCGAGCGTGCGCCTCACGATTTTCTCCCCGCCGGCTTGTCGGACGGCTTGGCCGGCTCCGAGCGCTTGGGCGGCGCCGGCGTGCCGTTGGCCGGCTTGAGCTGGTTCTTCATCGCCGTCACCCGCGCACGCGCCCAGTCGCGCAGGGTCGCATCAGGGCTGCGGCCGGCCACCGCCTCGTAGGCCGCCAGCGCCAACTTCCATTCCTTCTGCTCCTCGCGCGCCAGGCCGAGACCAGCCAGCGCGCGATATCGCACGCCGGCCTCGACATCGCCGACGGCGCCCACCGCCTCGAACGCCTTGACCGCCTGGGGGAAGCGCTTGAGCTTGAGCTCGGACTCGCCCACGACCAGCCACCCCTCGGCGCGCACGGAGTCCTCGTCGCTCTGGGCGGCCGTCAGGCCGAGCGCGCCCGCGTCCTTGTAGTCCTTCTGCTTGAGCGCAGCTTGGGCAAGCTCCAGCGCGAGCCGTCGGGTCTTCGGATGGTCGGGGAACTGGCCCTTGAGCTTGCGCCAGGCGGCTTCCGTGTCCTTGGGGCGCGACAGGCGCGTGGCGATCTGCGCGGCGTCGTAGAGCTCGTCCGCCGTCGGCGCAAGCGCCGCGGTGATGAGCCGTCGGGCCTCCGGCGCCTGCTCGTGGTTCGGGTTGGCGGTGACGAACGCACGCAGGTCGGCGGCGCCGCCCCGCTGATCGCCGTTGTTCGTCTTGATCCAGCCCAGCAGGAACTGCGCGTCGGGAACCAGCTTGGAGCTGGGGTACTTCGTCACGAAGGTGGTGAGCAGCGGCTGCGCCTCGCCGGCCCGCTTGAGCTCGATGAGCCCGCGCGCGAGCTCCAGCGTGGCAGCCGGCGCCTGGGCGTGCTCGGGCCAGGTGGTGAGAAAGTCGTGTAGCGCGGTGACCGCGGGCTCCGGCTGCTTGAGCTCCAGATCGCTTCGGGCGACGCCGTACAGCGCGTCGGGGGCCAGCGGCGAGGCGGCGTCGGTGCGCACGACCTCGTCGTACGCGGTGCGCGCCTCGGCGAAGCGCT
>JBGPZN010000056.1:0-11581 GCA_041493815.1 Methylomirabilia bacterium | reverse complement strand
GGCCGGTGACGGCGCCGCGGTTCGCGTTCCTCGGCACCTCGGGTGCCGTCGCCTCCGCCGCGCGTGACAACACGTCCCTCGTGGTCGAGGCCGGCGAGGAGGCGCTGCTCATGGACTGCAGCGGCGGCGCGGTCCATCGTCTGCGGCGGCTCGGCATCGATCCGCTCGCGCTCACCCACGTGATCGTGACCCACGTGCACGTCGACCACGCCTATGGGCTGCCCTCGCTGGTGCGCCAGCTCGCCCTGCTCGGCCGGCGCACGCCGCTCGCGGTGCTCTGCCGGCCCGAGCACGTCGACACGCTCCACACGCTGCTGGCGGTCTTCCGGCTGCTGGACCGGCCCGACATCTTTCCGGTGATGCTGGCACCGATCGATCTCGCCGCCGGCGCCCGCGCGTTCGCCACCGGCGCCCTGGCCGTGAGCACGGCGCCCAACGAGCACGGCGCCATGCCGAACTTCGCGGTGCGGGTGGACACCGGCGGGCGCACGCTCGTCTACTCGTCCGACACCCAGCCGAGCGAGGCGGTCGTGGCCCTCGCCCGCGGCGCCGACATCCTGGTCCACGAGGCGACGTTCGCCGAGCGGGATCGCTCGGCCGGCCGCGCCGCCACCCACTCGAGCGCCGCCGACGCGGGTCGGGTGGCGGCCCGAGCCGGGGTGCGCCGACTCATCCTCACGCACGTCGGTCCGGAATACCACGCCGACCTCGCCGCGCTCGTCGACGAGGCACGCCGGCACTTCGACGGCGTCGTCGAGATGGCCGAGGAGCTGCGCCCCTATTCCTTCTGATTGCGTGGGGGGCCATATCGGGGCCCCCAGCCCGAGCGCACAATCGAGGAGCGCCCCGGCATGCCGGGGCGTGACGAACGTCGGGGGGTGTGGGGGGCCATATCGGGGCCCCCCACTTAACGGGAGACGAACGGGTTGCCGGCGATCCAGAAGCGCAGGGGCAGATCGGTCGATCGGGTGATGCCGATCCGTGGGCCCCGGGCGATCCGAGGCCGCGGTCGCTCGGGCGCTCGCTCGATCACGAGGGGGCCGCGCGTGAGGTCGGCGCCGTTGTCGCGCAGGCTCACGGCGAGCGCACGGGTGAGGTTGCCGGGCCCCGAGGCCAGCCGCCGCGCCTCGGCCGCCACCCCGCGCCGCCGCGCCATCACCGCGATCCCCCTCAGCGGCTCGAGCGCCCGGATCAGCACGCAGCCCGGCGTGCCCACGGGCCCGGCGATCGCGTTCAGACAGTGGTGGGTGCCGTAGTTGAGGAAGACGTACGCCACGCCGCCCGCGCCGTAGAACAGCCCGTGGCTGCCGGGGCGAAACGCGGCGTGCGAGGCGCCGTCCTCGGGGCCCAGGTACGCCTCCGTCTCGACGATGCGGCCGGCCGTGAGCGCGCGGCCGCGCCGGGAGACGAGCACACAGCCGAGCAGGTCGCGGGCGACCGTGGGCGCGGCTCTCAGGTAGAACGCGCGGGGCAGCGGCACGCGGCAGCCGCGGTCAGCGAGGGCCGAGCCGCTCGGCGACGAGACGGCGCAGCGAGGCCTCGTCGAAGGCGAGGCCGCTTCGGCTCGGCGGCTCGGCCTCGGTCTTGAGTCCGGTCTCGCTGAGGATCACGCAGATGTCCTGGGCGGGATCGAGCGCGCGCTCGCCGAGCAGACGCATCAGCACGGCCAGCGTGGCCACGCCGGTGGGACCCGCCCACACGCCCTCGGTGCGCGCGAGCGTGCGCTGCGCGGCCAGGATCTCGTCGTCCTCGGCGTCGCCGGCCGCGCCCTCCCGCTCGCGCAGCAGGCGCAGCACCCAGTCGCCCTTGCGGCCGGGCTTGCCGGCGGCGAGCCCCTCGGCCACCGTGTAGCCGATCGTCAGCGGCGTGATGGCGGTCCCGTCGCGGAACGCGCGTACCACCGCGTTGGCGCGGGTGGCCTGCGCCGCCACCATGCGGGGCACGCGGGGGATCCAGCCGGCGGCGTGCATCTCGCCGAATCCGCGCGCGGCGGCGATGAACGTCTCGCCGACCGCCACCGGCGCCACCACGACGTCGGGCGGCGCCCAGCCGCTCTGCTCGGCGATCTCGTAGGCGATCGTCTTCTTGCCCTCGTGCTTGTAGGCGTTGCGGGAAGCGCCGCAGTCGAAGAAGACGCGGTCCTCGACCAGCCGGTCCCAGATCGCGATGAGGTCGTCGTAGACGCCCTTGTAGATGACGAGATCGGACGTGGTGGCCGCCATGTGCAGGAGCTTGGGCGCCGAGGCGCGCTCGTAGGCGAAGACGAGCGAGCGCAGCCCGGCCCGCGCCGAGTACGCGGCAATCGAGGAGCCGGCGTTGCCGGAGGAGACCACCGAGGTGGTGGTGAAGCCGAACTGCAGGGCGGCGGCGACGGCGGTGGCGGAGGAGCGGTCCTTCACGGTGCCGGTCGGGTTCGCCCCCTCGAACTTCAGGCGCAGCCGCCGCACGCCGAGCTGCCGGGCCAACCGCGGGGCCTCCAGCAGCGGGGTGCCGCCCTCGCCGAGGGTCACACGGTGGGCGGGATCGGCGATCGGCAGGACCGCGGCGTAGCGCCAGAGGCCGGCGCCGCGCAGGAGAGCAGGGCCGTCGCGCCGGAGCCGGTCGAGATCGTAGATCAGCTCCAGCAGGCCGCGGCACTTCTCACACTGCAGTCGGTAGCCGAGCGGGTGGATGGCGCCGCAGTCGATGCAGGCGAGGTGACGGGCGAGCGAGTCCGACGTCATGGCCGTCGCTGGTCCTGCAAGACCGCGAGCATTTCCTCCACGCGGTGAGTCAGCGTGTGCTCGGCGAGCGCGCGGCGCTTTGCGTTGTCGCCAATGGCCCGCGCCTCCTCGGGCCGGGCCAGGTAGTGGTCGAGCAGTCGCCCGAGCTCGCCGAGGTCGCGGTAGACGAGCACCTCCTCGCCCGGCTTGAAGAGCGTCGCCATGTCCTCCTTGAAGTCGGCCACCTGGCAGGCCCCGGCCGCGGCCAGCTCGAAGGCGCGGGTGTTGACGCCGACGATGTCGTTCATCGGATGGTGCGGGTTGAGCGCCAGCGTCGAGCCCGCGTATACGCACAGCTTGTCACGCCCGAACACGGGCCCGCCGGCGACGAGCCGGCGCACGGCGGGATCGTGCACGCGGCGCCAGCCGCCGCCCCACACGCGCAGCGGGCGGTCGGCCAGCTCGCGCACGAGGCGCTCGCGATAGTCGTAGCGGCTGCCGACCAGGGAGACGGCGGCGCCGAAGCGACGCTGCTCGTCGGCCGTGAGGGTGACGGGATGGTGCAGGGCCGGCACGCAGTACATCGGCAGGTAGTGGAGGTTGCGCAGCCCGACCGACTGCAGCGTGCGCAGCGCGTAGCGCTCCTTGGTGAAGAAGACGTCGTACGCCTCCAGGCACGCGAACGGGATCATCCACAGCGGATTGTCGGGGAAGAAGTTCACGAACCGCGTGCCGACCTTGGCGCGGACGCGCTCCACGAAGTCGGGCGTGATCGGCCCGCCCTTGATGACCAGCACCACCTCCGGACGCCAGTCGAGGCAGACCCGCTCGAGGCGGCGGAGGATGAGCTTCTGGTAGGCGGCCTTGGTCGGCGTGTTCTTGTAGAGCGGGTTGTCGCGCCGGTAGGGGAAGAGCCGGACCTCGTGGCCGAGCCGCGTCAGCTCGTCACCGAAATCCACGCCCATCAGTCCCGGCCGCGCGAACGGCAGGACGATCAGCCACCGCACGCGGGGTAGCGTAACACCTCGGCAAGCGGGAGCCCCCTGGGAAAACACAGACTTCCCAGGGGGTTTTCGTCTCTCTCGTCGGGTCTCCAGGTGTCGAGCCAGCGGTGCAGTAGCCGCAACTCGGGCGCGTAGGCTGGGCGCCGCAGGGATGGGGCGCTCACCGTCCGGGGCCCGCCGTGCCGAAGTGGCCGTGGACCACCCCAGGCAGAAGTTTGTTCGCGAACTCGGGCGGAATATCTATCCTGGATTCATCATGGTCCGCATCTGGTTGCCGGCCGACACCTACCGGCGCTTGTTGGAGACGCTGCCCGGTTGGTCGCGGGCCCACAAGGTGCTGAACGACGCGACCGAGATGCACTATGCCGTCGGCGTCCGGCGCGTCAGCTGCGACCTGCCGGACGCGCTGGCACTGCTCCAAGTCGCCGAGCGTGTCTGCCCGGAGTCCGCGCCGCTCATCCGCATCGCCATCCGGAAGGCGCCAATCACGCACGGCGCGCACAATGACCTGCCGCCCCAACTGCCGGATCTACCCGGCCAAGCTCGTGATGTTCGCCCGCAGCTTCTTCCACTCCGTGCTCTGGCGAGCCTCTATCTCCTCGTGTTCAGCTTCCCGGCCCTCCACTTCGCTGATCGCGTTCGCGAGCTTCTTCGGCGCCTCCTGTAGGCCGACCGAGCCTGCCGCGAGCGCCGCGCGAAGCCGGCGAAGTTACGAGAAACGCTACTCGGAAACGCCTACGAAGTCGGGGGGCCGCCCGGATGGCGTATCATGAGCGCCCTGATGAGCCGGCGCGCGCTGGCCCGCTATCTCCCCTCCGTCCTGCTCTTCGCCGCACTGCTGGGCGCCTGGCAGCTGGCCGGCCCCGCCTTCGGCATCCGCGAGTACCTGCTGCCGGGACCGCTGAGCGTGGCGCGGGCGGCGGTCGACCCGGCGATTCCCTGGCCGATCCACGTGTGGATCACGACGGTCGAGATCGTCGGCGGCTTCGTGCTGGCCGGCGCCGCCGGCGTGGCCCTCGGCGTGGCGATCGCGTGGTCGCCGGTGGCGGCGCGGGCGCTGGTGCCGTTTCTCGTCTTCGTCAACACGCTGCCCAAGGTCGCGGTGGCGCCGCTCTTCCTGCTGTGGTTGGGCTACGGCGTCGTCCCCAACATCCTCATCGCCGCGCTGATCGGCTTCTTCCCCGTCGTCATCAACACCGCGGTGGGGCTGACCCAGGTGGACGAGGAGCTGCTCGACCTGGGTCGGGTGTTCGGCGCCCCGACCTGGAAGGTGTTCGTGACGATCCGCCTGCCCAACGCGCTGCCCTACATCCTCAGCGCGCTCAAGATCACGGCCACCGCCGCCGTGGTGGGCGCGGTCGTCGGCGAGTTCGTGGCCTCGCAGGCGGGGCTCGGCATGGTGATCGTCAACGCGCAGACCAACCTGAACACGCCGGTGGCGTTCGCCGCGCTCGTCTGGATCTCGATCATCGGGCTGGCGCTCTACGGTGCCGTCGGTCTCGCCGCGCGCTGGTGGGCGCCGTGGGCCGAGATCGGCTCCTGAGGAGCAAGGAGGGATCGCGATGAAGCGCTCGCTGACCGTCACGCTGCTGGCCGCGCTGCTCGCCCTGGCCCCGGGTGGGGAGGCGCAGGCCCCGCTGAAGCTCGTCTTCGCGCTCAACTGGTTCGCGGTCGGCGACCACGCCGCCTACTGGGTCGCGCTCGACAAGGGGTACTACAAAGCCCGCGGGCTCGAGGTGGAGCTGCAGAACTCCAAGGGCTCGGGCGACTCCATCGCCAAGGTCGACACCGGCCGCGCCGACCTCGGCCTCGCCGACGCGGTGGTGGTGATCCCGCGGGTGGCCCAGGGGGCGAGGATCAAGATCGTCGGCGCCGTGTTCGACAACACGCCGCTGAACATCTGGACGCGCAAGGACACCGGGATCACGATGCCGAAGGATCTGGAGGGCAAGACGTTGGCGGCGCCGCCTGGCGACGCGCAGCGGCAGCTCTTCCCGGCCTTCGCCAAGGTCAACGGCCTCGACGCCGGCAAGGTGAAGTGGCTGACCATCGAGCCGGCGGCGAAGTTCGTCGCGCTGGCCGAGAAGCGCGTGGACGCCGTCCCCGACTACACGACCGGCCAGCCGTTCTGGGAGAAGGCGGTCGGCAAGGACAATCTGGTGCGCATGCCGTGGCACCAGTACGGCTTCGACACCTACTCGATGTCGATCATGGCCAGCGAGAAGACCATCAACGAGCGGACCCAGGGATTGCGCGACTTCCTGGCCGCCTCGTATCTGGGCTGGCGCGACGTGATGGCCGATCCCAAGGCCGCGCTCGAAATCTTCAAGAAGCGCGTGCCCGACATCGACCTGACCCTCATCGAGCCGAACCTGATGCTGGGCCTGGATCTGATGCGGACCGAGCGCTACGCGAAGAACGGCATCGGCTGGATGGACCGCGGCAAGATGTGCGGCACCGTCGAGTTCATCAACACCTACATGCCGGACATGCCGCGCAAAGTCGCCTGCGACGAGGTCTTCACCAACGAGTTCCTGACCAAGGTCGAGCCGCCCAGGCGTTGATCGTCCTCGACGACGTCGGCATGACGTATCGGGCCGAGTCGGGCCCGGTCGAGGCGCTGTGTGACATCACACTCGAGGTCGGCCAGGGCCAGCTCGTCGCCCTGGTCGGGCCCTCCGGCTGCGGCAAGTCCACGCTGCTCCGCGTCGTTGCCGGCCTGCGCCGGCCCACGACGGGGCGCGTCGTCGTCGACGGCCGGCCGGTCACCCGCCCGATCCCCGCCGTCGGCATGGTCTTCCAGGCCCCGGTGCTCCTGAAGTGGCGCACCGTTCGCGACAACGTGCTGCTGGCCGCCGAGCTGTCGGGGCTGGCGCCCGCCGCGCATCGCGCGCGCGCCGACGCGCTGCTGCGTCTCGTCGGTCTCGGGGATTTCGTCGACAGGACTCCGCGCGAGCTGTCGGGCGGCATGCAGCAGCGCGTCTCGCTGTGCCGGGCGCTGCTGCTCGATCCGCCGCTGCTGCTGATGGACGAGCCGTTCGGCGCCCTCGACGCGATGACCCGCGACGAGCTGAACCTCGAGCTGCTCCGGGTGTGGGGCGAGGGCAGCGGCGAGCGGAAGACGATCGTGTTCGTCACCCACTCGATCGCGGAGGCGGTATTCCTGGCCGACCGGGTGGTGGTGATGACCCCGCGCCCTGGACGCGTCGCGCGCATCGTCGACGTGCCGCTGGCGCGCCCGCGCACCGTGGCGACGCGAGCGGCGCCGGAGTTCGGCGCCTTGTCACTCGTCATCCACGAGGCCCTGGGCCAGGTGCGCTAGAAGAAGAGGATCGAGGGGTGTCGAGGGGTGCCACGGCTTTGCCGGGGCGCCCCGAGCGCCGGGGGGGTATGGGGGGCCATTTCTGGGCCCCCCATGTCCTACGGCCCTGCGATGAAGGGCTGGTACCCCAGGCTTTGGAGCTGGCGCAGGCGGGCGACGGCCTGGGCGCGGTCGGCGAACGGCCCCACGCGCACGCGCAGGATCGGCTCGCCGCGATCGCCCGCCGCCGGGGGGGCGACCAGGATCTCGCCCTTGACCTGCCCGGCAATCCGGCTGGCGATCGTCGCGTTGCGGAACGCGCCGACCTGAATCCAGTAGCTCGACGGCGCGGCCGCGGGGCGGGCGATCGTGGGCTTGGCGTTGCGCAGCGGCTCGATCGGCGCCGGGGTCACCGCGGCGAGCGCTGACACCGCGGCGAGCATTGCCATGGGCGAGGGGGACGCCGTGACGCTCCTCTCCCTCGGGGTGACGGCGGCCCCGACTTCCCTGGGAGGGCTGACGACGACCGCGCGCTCGGCCACAGGAGGAGCGGCGGCGCGGATCTCCCTCGAAAGTGGGGGCGGCGGAGTCGCCTGGGCCACGACGGGAAGGGGCTGGTGTACCTGCGGCAGCCGGGTTACGTCGCGCAGGGCGAGGCCCGGGGTGACGACGGCGGCGAGGTCGCGCGCGGCCGCGTGGCGATCCTCGAACGCCGGGCGGTCGAGGTCGGACGGAGCGAGCGGCGCCACGACGGGCGCCGGCAGCGTCGCGGGACCGGCGCCCGCCGCGACCTGGACGGCCACCGGTGGGGCGCCGACCTTGGCGCGCAGCTGGCTCATGAGGTCCCGCCACGAACTGTCGCGCACGACCCGCTGGAACTGCGCGTGGTAGTTCTCCATCGTGCTGACGCCGTACATCACGAGGTCGCGCACGACCCACCGGTCGGCCCGCCGCACCATCCGGAACTCGAGCTTCAGGTCGTTGCCGTCGCGGGCGGCGACGTCGGCTTCCACGATCGCCATGTCACCGGCCACCGTCTCGCCGACGTACTGGACCTTGACGCCGCCATCGATGCTGGCCTTGCCGGCGAGGCGCCAGACGAAGGAGCGTTCGAGCAGATCGGCGAAGAGCACGACGAACTCGTTCTGCTCGACGTGCGTGCGCGCCGTCCACTCGCGGCCCAGCGCGAGCATGGCGGCCTCACGGAAGTCGAAGATTTCGTCGACGTGGCGGCGGATGGCCCGCAGCCGCTCGAGCGGCTGGTCCTCGGTGCGCGGATCGGTGAGTACCACGTTGACCGCGCCGAAGAAATCCCGCATCGCATCCGTCGGCGCCCCCGCCCACGCGCGCGTGACCCCGAGGCTCAACGCGAGCATCAGCATGAGGAGAGGACGCGTCCCGCGACGTCGGCCAACCACCGCCGTCCAAGATACGGGCGCACACGTCAGACGCGGAAACTAATTCGCGGCGCCGGGGGGGGGGCGATCGGGGGAGTGGGGCTCCCCCCGATCATGCGACAGCGGAAGGTCGCTGCTGCCGGAACCGTACCGCGAACAGCGGCGCGTACAGCGCAGCCGTCGCCACCAGGACGGCGTTGGCGCCCTCCCGCAACATCTCGTGGGCCCGCTCGGGGGTCGTGATGCCGCCCACGGCCAGGATCGCCCGCTCCCAGCACCCGGCCCGGCGCCAGGCCAGCAGCTCGGCGATCTGCCGGGACGCCGCCGGGAAGGTGTCGCCGCCGACGATGTCGGCTCGGTCACGCCCGGTTCCCTCGAACGCGGCCTTGCCGGCCTCGTCGAGCACCCGCCGCTGGAAGCCATGCACCAGCGTGAAGCCGCTGGTCCACGCCGCCAGCTTGGTGGCGGTGTCGTGCAGGAGCCTCGGGGAGCGGAACGCGCCGAGCTTGGCGATCACCGGGACGGACACGCTCGTGCGGACCTGGTAGAGGATCTGGGCCGCCAGCGGCAGGTTCTCGTAGATGGCCTGGGGCTGGTCGGTGAACGGATCGGGCCAGGCCAGCTGGACCTCGACCGCATCGGCGCCCGCCTCGGCCGCCCACCGAGCGCAGAGCGCGTAGTCGGCGGCCAGCGCCTCCCGGTCGCCACCGGCCGGCCGGGTGCCGAGGACGCTGACGATCAGCACCTGGCCCTTGCCGATGCGCTCGCGGGCGCGGCCGACGTCCTTCCGCCACACCTCGGGCTCCATCGACGGGGTCCCCAGCGAGACGGCCAAGGTGAGCTCGCCGTTCAAGCCCGGCCGCCGGGTGGCCACCGCCGCTTGCTCCCGATTCTCCACGGCACGGATGTTCGGCAGTGCGTGCGCCGGCGCGAAGCCGGAGCGGACGGTCGCGTAGGTGAGGACATCGTAGCCAAGGCGCGCGTACGCCTCGACCCACCTGGAGTTGAGCAGGGGACCGGCCGCGATGCCGAGCGGCGAGTTGAGCGCGTGGTCGAACAGCCGACCACCCGGGGCGGCTGGCATGCGACGAACGCGAGGAAGCTTTGGCGCGTGGTCGTAGTTCCACGAGTACGAGCGATCCGTCCGATAGGTGATCTGCGTGATCGGAATCACTCCCTCTTTGCCTCAGCGTGACCGGCAGGACCTCAGTATATCACATACTTAGGGCTTGTCTCCTCTTGGTCAGACCTGTCACGACGAGCGGTCGATACCGAATCGTCACCGAAACGCCGGCATGACCTCGCGCGTGAGCAGCTCGAGGCCGCGCATGATGTGAGCGTGCGGCATGCCGGGGAAGAACATCCGGCAGATCAGATGGGTCATCCCGTATTGCTCGACGAAACGGCGCAGGCGGCGCACGCACTGCTCGGGCCCGCCGATGACGAAGCGGTCTTCCATCAGCTTGTCGAGGTCGGTCGCGATCGAGGCGTCGATGAACGGATGCCGCCAGCCGCCCGCGTACTCCCTGCGGTAGGCCACCATGATGTGCTCCTCGGCCAGCGCCCGCGCGCGTTGGTCCGTTTCGGCGATGATCACGTCCCGGGTCAGCGGCCACTCGATCGGCGCCGCCAGCCCGGCGGCGCGGCGCCGCTCGAGGAACTGCTTCTTGCCGGCCAGCAGCCGCGTGAGGTCGGCGGTCGGGCCGGGGATCCAGTTGTCGGCCAGCGTGGCCGCCCGGCGCAAGGTGATGTCGCCCCACCCGCCGATCCACAGGGGCGGGTGCGGCTTCTGCACGGGCTTGGGCTCGAGCCGGCCCTCGAGCGTGTAGTAGGTGCCGTTGAACTGGATACGCTCCTGGGTCCACAGCCCCTTCATGATCGCCAGCTGCTCCTCGAACCGCGCGCCCCGCTTCTCGAGCGCGACGCCGTACAGCGCGAACTCGTCGGGCTTGTAGCCGATGGCGATGCCAAGGACCAGCCGGCCGTTGGAGATCACGTCGAGCATCGCGACGTCCTCGGCCAGGCGCACCGGATGGTGGAAGGCGGCCACGATGATGTCGGTGCCGAGCACCAGGCGCGACGTGCGGGTGGCAAAACCGGCAAGGACGGGCAACGGCGAGGGCCAGTAGTGGTTGGTGACGGAGTGATGCTCCTCCATCCACACCGAGTCGAAGCCCAGGTCCTCGGCTCGGATGACCTCCTCCAGCGCCTCGCGATAGTAGTGCCCACCCTCGATGGGGATGAAGCCGATCTTGAGCGCCATGGACTCTCCTCGAAGCCGGTAGAGTACCATCGCGCGTCTCGACACCGGACGGGGCGGTGAATGCATACCGCCGCCGAGGAGGTGGTCTCATGGCGTCCACGATGGCGAGGGGCACCCGCGCCGGCTTCGTCGCCTCGCTGGCGCTGGTGCCGTCGGTCTTCGTGTACGGCACCGTCTTCGGCGGCCTGGCCGTGCAGGCCGGGCTGCGCCCGGTCGAGGTGTGGGGGATGTCGCTGCTCGTCTTCGCGGGCGCCTCCCAGTTCGTCGCCGTGCCGATGATCGCGGCCGGCGCCTCGCCCCTGGCCATCGTCGTCACGACCTACGTCGTCAACATGCGCCACTACCTGATGGCGGCGACGCTGGCCCCGGCGTTCCACGCCTTTCCCCGCGGCTGGCTGGCCCTGGTCGCCCACCTCCTCAACGACGAGTCCTTCGCGATCGCCGTGGCGCGACAGAACCCGCCCGACCCGTGGGTGTACATCGGCAGCGCCGTCGCCGTCTTTGGGGCCTTCCTCGCCGGCGTGCTGGTCGGCACGCAGCTCGGCGGCCTCGTCGCCGACCCCGCGCGCTGGGGGCTGGACTTCGCGTTCCCGGCGGTGTTCCTGGCACTCGTCGCCGTCCAGCTGCGGGGACGCGCCGAGTGGCTGATCGCGCTGGCGAGCGCGGCACTCGCCGTCGCCATCGCGCGGGTGCTGCCGGGCAACTGGCACATCGTCATCACGGGCGTGGTCGTCAGCGGCGTCGCCGCGCTGCTCCTGCCGCCGGAGCCGGCATGAGAGCCGACGTCTGGCTGGTGATCGGCGGCATGGCGATCGTGACGTACCTCACGCGCGCCCCGCTGTTGCTGCTCCTGGCCCGGCGATCGCTGCCGCCACGTCTGCGGCTGTGGCTGCGGCTGATCCCGCTGGCCGTGC
>JBGPZN010000317.1:0-4376 GCA_041493815.1 Methylomirabilia bacterium | reverse complement strand
TTCGCCGATATCCAGGCGCTGAACCTGGCCGCGATCGCCGGCGACTTCGACATGCAGGAGCGCCACATCCAGATGACGAACTATCCCGTCTTCAAGGAGAACGAGAAGACCGGGAAGTACCGGGTGCTCACCTGGCCCACCTTCGGGGGCGCCGACGCCGTCGTCCAGCTCAACCAGACCTACAAGGCCGATCCGGACATCGGCAGGCTGATGGCCGCCAAGGAGTTCCGCGTGGCGCTCTCGCACGCGATCAACCGCGACCAGATCAAGGAGTCGGTGTTCCTCGGCCTCGGCGAGGCGCGGCAGGGCGTGCCGTCGCCGGGCCACCCGTACTACCCGGGTGACCAGGTCGCGCGGAAGTACACGGAGTACAAGCCGGAGGAGGCCAACAAGCTGCTCGACGGGCTCGGCCTCGGCAAGCGTGACGGCGACGGCACCCGGCTCATGCCCAACGGCAAGCGCGTCGTGCTGGAGCTGTCGGTGGTGCCGGCCTTCGCGGCGTGGCCCGACGTGGCCCAGCTCATCGCCCGGGACTGGGAGAAGGTCGGCGTCAAGACGGTCGTGCAGCTGCGCGAGCGCGCGCTGCACTTCCGGATGCGCGACAACAACGAGCTGATGACCGAGATGTGGAACGAGGACACCACCGGCTTTCCGTTCACGGGCAACGCCAAGTTCGACCCGCGCAACTCGCCGATCCTCACCCTGGGACCGCTGTACGGGCGCTGGGCCGAGACCAAGGGCAAGGAGGGCGTGGAGCCGCCGGCGGCGATCAAGCGGATCATGGAGATCGTGGACCAGGCCAAGGCCGTCGGCCCCGAGCAGCAGGCCAAGCTCGCCCAGGAGCTTTTCCGCCTCTGGGTGGACAATCTCTGGGAGATCGGCACGATCGGGCGGACGCCGATGGTGCAGGGCGTGGTGGTCACCAACGCGCGCTTCCGCAACGTCCCGACCACGCTCGGCAACGACTGGCCGCTGCGCAGCCCCGGCAACGCGCGGCCCGAGCAGTTCTTCTTCGCGCGGTAGTCGAAAAGCGTGTCGAAGTGTCGAGGAGCGCCCCGGGTTCCCCGGGGCGCGACGAGCGTCGGGGGGCTTGGGGGGCCCGCGGCTAGGCCCCCCATCTCGAAATGACGCGGTTCGTGCTGAAGCGGCTGCTCCTGCTGCCGCTGCTGCTGCTCGTCTTCTCGGTGACCGTCTTCGCCATCATGCAGGCGCCGCCGGGCGACTTCCTGACAACGTACGTGGCGACGCTGGCGTCCTCCGGCAGCTCGATCACGGCCGAGCAGGTCGCGGCCCTCCGCCACGAGTACGGCCTCGACCAGCCGATCTGGGTCCAGTACCTCAAGTGGATGCAGAACCTCCTCACCGGCCACCTCGGCCTCTCGCTCGAGTACCAGCGCCCCAACGCCGAGCTCATCGGCGAGCGGCTAGCGCTCACGCTGGTGCTGGCGCTGCTCGCGTTCGTCTTCACGTGGGTCGTGGCCATCCCGGCCGGCATCTACTCGGCCACCCACCCGCGCTCGGCGCTCGACTACGTCTTCACCGTCCTCAACTACATCGGCGTGGCGACGCCGAACTTCATGCTGGCGCTCGTCCTCATGTGGGGTGCGTTCGCCTACCTCGGCGTGTCGATCACGGGCCTCTTCTCCTCGGAGTTCGTGGAGGCGCCGTGGAGCGGGGCGCGCGTGCTCGACCTGCTCGCGCACATCTGGCTGCCGGCGGTGGTGCTGGGCGTGGCCGGCACCGCGCGGCTCACCCGCATCATGCGGGCCAACCTGCTCGACGAGCTGCACAAGCCCTACGTCACGACGGCGCGGGCCAAGGGGCTCTCGGAGTGGCGGCTGGTGCTGCGCTATCCGGCGCGGCTGGCGCTGAACCCGCTGGTCAGCACGATCGGCTGGTATCTGCCGTTGCTCTTCTCCGGCAGCCTCATCGTGGCCACGGTCATGAACCTGCCCAACATCGGACCGCTGCTGCTGCGCGCCCTGATCAACCAGGACATGTACCTGGCCGGCGCAATCTTGTTGATCTACTGCTTCCTCACCGTGCTCGGCACGCTGATCTCGGACATCCTGCTCGCCTGGCTCGATCCGCGGATCCGGGTGGACGGTGCCTGACCTGCACGCCGCCCCGGTTGCGCCGACCGCCGAGGAGCGCGTGTCGGTCGCCTCCAACTGGACGCTGGTGTGGTGGCGGTTCCGCAAGCATCGCCTGGCCGTCGCCAGCGCGCTGGTCCTGCTCGGCCTCTACGCCGTCGTGCTGTGCCCGGACTTCTTCAGCACCCAGGATCCGGAGGCGACGGACGCGCGGCTGGCGTTCATCCCTGTGCAGCGCGTGCGGCTGTTCGACGGCTGGTCGCCGCGGCCGTGGGTGCCGGGGATCATCGGCAAGCGCAACCCCATCACGCTCCGCATGGAGTGGCGCCTCGACGAGACGCGCAAGGTCCCCGTACACCTGTTCGCGTCCGGGTACCCGTATCGCCTGCTGGGTCTCGTCCCCCTGCGCGTCCACCTCCTGGGGGCGGCGCCGGGCGCGGGCGCCGGCGTGCACCTGCTCGGCACCGACCGCCTGGGGCGCGATCAGTGGTCACGCCTGGCCCACGGGACACAAACGTCGATGACGATCGGGCTCACCGCGGTGACGCTCTCGGTCGTCTTCGGCGTGCTGCTCGGCGGCATCTCGGGCTACGTCGGCGGCCTGCCCGATCTGATCATCCAGCGGGTGATCGAGCTGCTGCAGTCGCTGCCCACGATCCCGATCTGGCTGGCGCTGACGGCGGCGCTGCCGCGCGACTGGTCGCCGCTGCGGGTCTTCTTCGCGATCACGGTGATCCTGTCGCTGGTGGGCTGGACCACGCTCGGGCGCGAGGTGCGCGGGCGCTTCCTGTCGCTCCGCGAGGAGGACTACGTGCTGGCGGCCGAGCTGGCCGGCGCCAGCCGGGGCCGGATCATCGTCCGCCACATGGTGCCGAACTTCCTGAGCCACATCATCGCGACCAGCACGCTGGCCATCCCGGCCATGATCATCAACGAGACGGCGCTGTCGTTCCTGGGCCTCGGCATCCGGCCGCCGGCCATCTCGTGGGGCGTGCTGCTGCAGGAGGCGCAGAACATCCAGACGCTGGCGCTGGCGCCGTGGCTGCTCGTCCCCGGCCTCGTCGTGATCGTCTCGGTGCTCGCCTTCAACCTGGTCGGCGACGGCCTGCGCGACGCCGCCGACCCCTACGGCAACTGATGGAGCCCGTCCTGTCCGTCCGCGACCTGCGCGTGCACTTCGTCCTCGACGAGGGGCTCGTGCGCGCGGTGGACGGCGTGTCGTTCGACGTGGCCCCGGGGCAGGTCGTGGGGATCGTGGGCGAGAGCGGGTGCGGCAAGAGCGTGACGATGAGGGCCATCTTGCAGATCGTCGAGCCGCCCGGCCGCGTCGTCGGCGGCCGGATGCTCTTCCGCGGCGACGGGGCCGAGGCCGTGGACCTGGCGCGGCTCGATCCGCGCGGCGCCGCCATGCGCGCGATCCGCGGCGCCGAGATCGCGCTGATCCCGCAGGAGCCGATGGCCGCGTTCAGCCCGGTGCACACCGTCGGCGACCAGGTCGTGGAGGCGCTGCGCCTGCACCAGCGCAAGTGGCGCCCGACGGGCCCGGCCCTGTCGAGCGCCGACGCCCGCCAGATGACGGTCGAGCTGTTCCGCGACGTCGGCATCTCGATGCCGGGCGAGCGCGTGGACGCCTACGCCTGGCAGCTCTCGGGCGGCCTGCGCCAGCGGGCGATGATCGCCATGGCGCTGTCGTGCCGGCCCCGCCTGCTGATCGCCGACGAGCCGACGACGGCCATCGACGTCACCACGCAGGCCCAGGTCCTGAACCTCCTGCGCGAGCTGCAGCGCCGCCGCGGCACCGCGATCGTCTTCATCACCCACGACCTCGGCGTCATCGCGCAGATGGCGCATCATGTGGTCGTGATGTATCTCGGACGCGTGGTGGAGCAGGGCCCCGTCGACGACATCTTCCACGCCCCCAAGCATCCATACACGCGCGCGCTGCTGCGCTCGATCCCGAGCCTGCTCGCCACGCCCCAGTCGCCGCTGCCGACCATCGCGGGCTCGATCCCGCACCCGCTGGGCCGGCCGCCGGGATGCGCCTTCCACCCGCGCTGCCCGGAGGTGATCGCGGGCGTGTGCGATCGGCAGGCGCCGGCGCTCAAGGTGGTCGAGCGCGAGCAGTCGGCGGCGTGCTTCCTGTATCACCGCGACGAGGCCGAGCCGTGACCGCGCCCGTCCTCGACGTGCGCGGTCTCAGGAAGTTCTTCGAGATCCGGCGGGGGTTCCCGCGCCGCGTCGTCGGCACCGTGCGCGCCGTCGACGACGTCTCGTTCACGATCC
>JBGPZN010000264.1:0-5259 GCA_041493815.1 Methylomirabilia bacterium | reverse complement strand
GACCTTGTCGCGGACGACGGGGCCCTTGGTGCCGCGCAGCCGGAGCGGGTAGGCGACGTTCTCGAACACGGTCATGTGCGGCCAGATCGCGTAGGACTGGAAGACCATGCCGAGGTTGCGCTTGTGCGGCGCCACGAACAGGCGCCGGGCCGCCGAGGCGACGACGCGGCCGCGCAGGACGATCTCGCCGGCGTCGGGCCGCTCGAGGCCGGCGACGAGGCGCAGGGTCGTGGTCTTGCCGCAGCCGCTCGGCCCGAGCAGCGTGAAAACCTCGCCGCGCTGGATCTCGAGCGAGGCGCCGTCGACTGCCGGCGTGGGGCCGAACAGCTTGCTCACACCGGCCAGTTGCAAGACCGTCTCGCCCGTCGCCACTCAGCGCCCCCAAGCAGCTCGGGACTACTTCATCACGGCCCTGGCGATGTCCTGTGTCTTGACGACGTGGGGCAGATTCTCCTCGGCATCCACCTGGAAGAACCTGGCGCCTTTCGGCACCGCGAACTCCGGGTTGCCTGGCTCGACCCCCACGCGACGGCTGTTCGTCTCCACCTCGCGCGCCCAGTGGACCTGCGCGTCCTTCGTCAGCAGCCAGTTGATGAGCAGCTTGGCCGCGTTCGGATGGGGGGCCCGGTTGACCAGCCACAGGGTCGTGCCGAAGTTCACCGTGTCCATCTCGGGAAATCGCAGGAGCTTGAGGTTCTTGCCGAGGCCTTGACGCTGGAACTGCTTGAGCAGGAGCGGGTTCACACCGAGCGCGATGGGAAAGCGCCCGCGCACCATGAACTCGGCGACCTGGCGGGTGTCGCGGCTCAGCACCGGCTCCTGGTCCACGAACAGTCGCTTGATGATGTCGTCGCCCAGGTTGAGACGCACGCTCGTCATCGGCCAGAACGTATCGCCCATCGTCCGCACGTCGGGCAGCAGGAGCTTGCCCTTCCAGCGGGCGTCGAGCAGGTCCGTGAACTTCCGGAGCTGGTCGTCCTTCACCAGATCGGTGTTGATGGTGACACCGCCGCCGCGGTTGGCCAGAAAACCGTAGGTCAGCGCCGCGTCCTGCACCACGGAGAAGCCGCGCTCGAAGCCGCCGTCCCAGCCGGCATCGTCCTTCACCTCCGGCGCGACGATGACGGGGCGGATCGGATCCCACACGCCGGCGGGCCGCAGCACCTGCAGCGCGGTGCTGGTCGGGATCGACACCACGTCCCATGTAAAGCTGTTCGCCTTGCGCTCCTGCAGGATGCGGGGGGCGAAGTCCTGGGAGTGCAGGCTCGTGTGCTCGAGCTTGATGTCGGGGAACGCCTGGGTGAAGGGCTTGAGCGCCCGGCCGTAGCCGTCGCCGGGGAAGGTGTTGACGACCACCTTGCCTTCCTGCTTGGCGGCCGCGAGGAGCGGCGCCCACTCGGGCGACACGTCGGCCGCGCTCACCCGACGGGCGCCCACGGCCGCCGCGGCGCCGCCCACCAGCACGGTGCGCAGCAGCCGCCGGCGGCTGAGGCGCGTCATCGCGCGGCTTTGGCCCGCGCCTGCTCCTGCAGATAGCGCACGGAGACGCGCTCGATCGGTACCGCGTCGGGCGAGAGATCGTCCGGGTTCTTGTACTCGAACGGCGCGGCGCGCCCGCCGAAGTGGCGTGTGACCACCAGCTTGCGCCACTGGATGACCTCGGCGTCGGTGCCGGACAGCTTCTCCGGCGTGTCGTAGCGCTGGTTGATCATCACCGCCTCGTCCTGGCGCGAGAAGTTGTACTCGATGATCCAGCGGCGCACCGTCGCGTACATCAGCTGGTCCCAGAATCGCCGCAGCGCGGTCTTCGGGCGCGTGCAGTGGTAGTACCAGACGCGCGTCAGGTGCTCCTCGACCGGGACGCACATGCGCGTGTAGAGGTCCCAGCCGAACTCGGCGCGGAACATGCCGGGCAGGTGGTGGCCGCCGCACCACCGCGCCGACTGCGGCGGCGGGATGTTGCGCCGGGCCCGATCGGCCAGCGGCTTGGTGAGCCACGTCCAGAACCGGCGGTAGTTGGTCTTGGGCCACTTCCAGCCGTTGGCGTAGAAGTCCTGCGACGGGCTCCGGCGCATGTAGTTGCTCTCGGCCACATCGCCGCCGAAGCCGTTGCCGACGTAGAGCGGATGCTCGCCCTGGGCGCCGCGGGCGATGAAGCCACCGCGCGCGACCACCACCGCGTTGCGGTGCACGTAGTTCACGTGCGAGTCCATCGAGTTCTCGAGCGCGACCTCCCAGTTGCAGCGCCAGTAGACCTGGCCGGTCTGCACGAGCGCGTCGTCGTCGAAGAACTCCTCGGGCACGTCCTGCTCGATCGGCGCCGGCTCGTCGTCGCCGACCCACACGAAGACCACGCCCTTGAGCGTGCGCGTCGGGTAGATCTTCGCCTCGGTGCCCGGCTTGCCGCACACCCCGGAGTCCGGCCCCTCGGAGAGCACGGCCACGTTCTTGCCGGACTCGTCGAACACCCAGCCGTGGTAAGGGCAGGCGACGGTTCCGCGGTAGTGGCAGTCGCCTTCGCTCAGGCGGGCGCCGCGGTGCGGGCACACGTCCTGGATCGCCGCCACGGCGCCCGTGGCGCCGCGGAACAGGCAGATCTCCTCGCCCAGCAGCGAGACCTTCACGGGCTTGCGCGAGCCGACCTTCTTGTCGGCGACGGCCGGGTACCAGTAGTTGCGCAGGCCGAGCTTGGGGATGAGCGTCCGGATGTCGCCGCTGAGCTTGGGGATGACGCCCTTGCCGTTGCCGTTCGTTGTCGTCGTCATGGCTTGAACACCGCGAAGCACTTGTTGGAGTTGAACGACCACGTCTCGATGAACTCGCACTCGTCGGGCTTGCGCCCCAGCGCCTCCATGGCGCCGGCGAGCATGTACCAGTTGAGCATCTCCTGCTGGCCCGACTCCTCGATCGCGGCCAGTGGCCGCTCGCGCCACGTCTCGTAGTCGCCGGCGCGCAGCGCCTCGTAGAGCTTCCGGTCCGCCGGGATGTCGGGATAGAGCTGGTGGTTCTTGTCGGTCAGGAACGCGTGCGACCAGGACGACGACGCGATCAGCGCCACGCGCCACGGGCTCTCCCGCATCGCCCGCGCGGCGGCCGCCCCCACCTCCATGCAGCGTTTCGGCGTCGGCGACGGCGGATCGAGATCCGCATCCGAGAGCGGGTTGGCGAGGCTGCCGCGCCCGCCGCGCTGGGCGATCACGCGCCGGCCGTAGCAGTTCACCTGGAAGGCGACGACCGGGTACGGGAATCCGATGCGGTCGTAGTCGAGATAGAGGATCGTGTTGAGGAACGCGTGGGCAAGTCCCTGGTGATGCAGCGGCTTGTAGGCGTACGCCGTATCGACACCCTGCTCCAGCAGCCGCCGGGCCAGGTACTTGCCGGCCTCGCGGTGGCCGTTGATGCGGAAGCCCTTCTCCGGTCCCTCGCCCCACACGTTGGGCGCCGACACATCGCGAGGACGATGACGTGCCTCAACCTCGTCATAGGCAAGGACACAGAAGGGAGGAATCACGTCCTCCGTGAAGTTCTCGTGCTGGTCGTCGCCCCACATGACGATTACCTGAGGCCGGAACTCGTCGAGGAGCTTGCGCGCGTGCCGGAAGTGACGGACCAGCTCCGCGCGATGGGCGGCCGCCGAGGCGGTCCCGCCGTCGTTGCCGTACTCGCGCCGCATCGCCTCCGGCCAGTTCGCCGGGTCGCGATAGCGCTCGGGCAGGCCCGGGTCCTTGAGCACGGCGCGCAGGATGCCGGCCATGTTCTCGTCCGTGCCGATGAGCGGCGGGTAGTGCGTCATGCCCAGGCCCAGGATCTCGCCCATGTCGTCCCTCCTGGCGGCCACCGAGAACCGCGAGGGGCCTATCCTACCCCCGGCCGGCGGCTCCGGCCAACCGCCTCAGGCAAAGACGTATTTCTTGCCCACGGCCGAGGGCACCAGCTCGTCGCCGAACTCCCGGGCCAGGACGCTCATCGCCCGCCAGCCCGTGCAGTGCCCGGGGGCCAGGACGCCGAGCCCGAAGCGCTTCAGGTCGGCGACCGTCTCCGGGATGATCTGCTCCGTGGAGCCGGATAGGTGCAGACCGCCCATCGCCCCGTGCAGCGGCACGGAGGGAAAGACCTGGCGCGCGTGGGTGAGCACGTTGACGATGCCAGCGTGCGAGCAGGCCGAGAACACGAACTGCCCCCGGCCCTTCACCTGCACCGTGACGAAGCGCTCGTCCATGATGAGCGGGTCTGGCTCCCACGTCCGCCCGTCGGCGGCGCGTTGCACGTGGCCGGGCAGCCCGGTCTCGTAGGGGGTCACCCGCGGGATTTCGCCGCTGACGTAGAAGAGGTCGCCGCCCACCACCTGCGCTTCCCGCGTGTTCTGCACCTTGGCGCCGGCCGCCGCCAGGCGCTCGGGGCCCGGCACCGGTTCCTGCGCGATCAGCATGCCGTCCGGCCGCTGCGAGCCGCGCTGGCCGAACATGCCCGGGTGCACGAAGCAGCTCACCGGCGGTCCAGGGCGCCGCTTGGCCACGGACTCGATCGCCGCGAGCAGTCCGCCGCCGTGGTCCCAGTGCCCGTGCGACAGCACGATGGCCTCGACCTCGCCGAAGTCCACGCCGAGGATGGCGGCGTTGCGCACGAGCGTGGCGCCCTCGGGGCCGGCGTCGAAGAGCAGCGTGTGCCGCTCGTCGCCGGCGTGCGCGGTGAGCAGCAGCGACAGGCCGTGGTGCGCGCGGCAGATCGCCTCGCCCGACAGCATCGGCAAGCGCCCGGCCGCGACCAGCCCCGGCCATTCGGGAACGACGAACTTCGGCGTCGTCGACAGGCTGTCGGAGACGTTGTCGACGAGGACCAGGACCTCGAGGCGGTCGGCGATGCGCATCAGCGGGCGGGACGCTCGATCGCGGCCCGGATGCGGGCCGGCGTGAGCGGCAGCGCCGTGAGCGCCAGCTCGGGCCGGGCCAGCGCGTCGCAGACCGCGTTGGCGATGGCGCCGCCCAGGCCGGGGTTGCCGCACTCGCCGAGGCCGCGCAGGCCGAGCGGGTTGGTCTTCGCCCGCACCTCCTGGTAGAAGCCGTCCACCACTGGCACGTCCGTCGCCAGCGGCAGCGCGTAGTCCATCAGCGTCCCCGAGACGAGCTGGCCGTCGGCGTCGTAGACGAGCCCCTCGTGCAGCGTGTTGCCGATGCCGAAGGCGACGCCACCGATCAGCTGGCCCTCCACCAGCGCCGGGTTCACGGCGCGCCCGACATCGGCGCCGACGACGATCCGCCG